>NZ_JACJOR010000150.1:0-9372 GCF_014695615.1 Leptolyngbya sp. FACHB-711 | reverse complement strand
ACGTTGAGAACACGGGCGTTTCGCTGATTCGTCAGGCAGCTTCTAAAACCAACGATGCCGCAGGGGATGGTACAACCACCGCAACCGTGCTGGCTCACGCGGTCGTGAAAGAAGGTCTGCGGAACGTTGCAGCAGGCGCAAACGCCATCTCCCTGAAGCGCGGGATTGACAAAGCAACAGGCTTCCTGGTGAGCAAGATTGCTGAGCACGCTCGTCAGGTTGAAGATTCTAAGGCGATCGCTCAAGTCGGTTCAATCTCTGCCGGAAACGACGATGAAGTCGGCTCCATGATTGCCGAAGCAATGGAGAAAGTGGGTCGCGAAGGCGTGATTTCGCTGGAAGAAGGCAAATCCATGACAACCGAACTGGAAGTCACCGAGGGTATGCGCTTCGACAAAGGCTATATCTCCCCCTACTTCGCCACTGATACCGAGCGGATGGAAGCCGTGCTGGATGAGCCGTTCATCCTGATCACCGACAAGAAAATCACGCTGGTGCAAGACCTCGTGCCCGTGCTGGAGCAAGTCGCTCGTTCTGGTCGTCCGCTGCTGATTCTGGCAGAAGACATCGAGAAAGAAGCCCTGGCAACCCTGGTGGTGAACCGTCTACGCGGTGTACTGAACGTGGCTGCGGTCAAGGCTCCTGGCTTTGGCGATCGTCGTAAGGCAATGCTGGAAGATATCGCTGTGCTGACGGGCGGTCAGGTGATCACCGAAGATGCAGGTCTGAAGCTCGACAACGTCAAGATCGATATGCTGGGTCGCGCTCGCCGTCTCACGATCACCAAGGACACCACCACGATCGTGGCTGAAGGCAACGAAAAGGCAGTGCAAGCTCGCTGCGAGCAAATCCGCCGTCAAATGGAAGAAACCGAGTCTTCCTATGACAAAGAGAAGCTGCAAGAGCGTCTGGCGAAGCTGTCTGGCGGTGTTGCTGTCATCAAGGTGGGTGCAGCAACCGAAACCGAAATGAAGGATCGCAAGCTGCGCCTGGAAGACGCGATTAACGCAACCAAGGCAGCCGTTGAAGAAGGCATCGTCCCCGGTGGCGGTACGACTCTGGCTCACCTGTCGCCTTCGCTGGAAGAGTGGGCAAACGGCAACCTGAGCGGTGAAGAGCTGACGGGTGCGCTGATCGTGGCTCGGGCGCTGGCGGCTCCCCTGAAGCGGATCGCTGAAAACGCAGGTCAAAACGGTGCGGTGATCGCAGAGCGCGTGAAAGAGAAGGACTTCAACGTCGGCTATGATGCGGCTCGCGGCGAATTTGTCGATATGTTCGAGGCAGGCATCGTTGACCCGGCGAAAGTGACCCGATCGGCTCTGCAAAACGCGGCTTCGATCGCCGGAATGGTGTTGACGACCGAGTGCATCGTTGTAGACAAGCCCGAACCGAAGGAATCAGCTCCCGCAGGCGCAGGCATGGGTGGCGGTGACTTCGATTACTAAGTTCGATTACTAAGATTGTGTGAATTAAGTTTCGACTGAATTCTTAATTCAATGAGGGCTGAACCAATCAGAAAGGTAATGTAACTTCTCTGTTAGGATAAGCCCTTCTTATTCAAGATCGATCGTTCTCCCGGAGGGCGATCGTTTTTTTGCGCTTATGGTTTGCGTTCGTTCTATAGAAATTGTCGCTCAAGCAAGATGGAGCGAGGCGTTAGCTCGTCGAGCTGCTCTCATTGCTCTGTTTGCACTTTAATTACGATAGCGATTGATTTCAATACATAAACTTGCTATTTAAACTACAGAGATTTTACTTATTTAGATAAAGTTGCTATAAATTTAATCCAGTGTCATTTATGCAAGAATTCACTGAGATTCTATCGATTTGATTCGCTCGGCTCCAACTCTCAATGATTCAATGCAATGTTTACAAAGCAAATCATTGACAAATTAAAATTAAGCAGAATTTATTAACTGGATCTTCGTAATAGCCGTTATAGAAACTGTTTAAATTTAACTAAGAGCCAAGCAAAATCTTGCGGAAATTACTGCGTTCTACGCGGAACTACCCAGTTGTAGTCGATAATTTCACAGTTATTGATTTAATGAACTTTCGTTTCGGATGACGAGCTATGACATCTGCCAATTTCAGTAAAATACTGCTGATTGTTGACCCATCGGTGCATCATTACCGCAGTCTGACAGACCATCTCACGGCTGAAGCTGACGTAATCGTTTTAGAGGCAGATCGGGACGGCATTGAGCAAATTACCGAAGCTCTTGCCAACCGGCGATCGATCCAAAGCATTCATCTGCTCTCGCACGGCTCTCCAGGAACACTTTACCTGGGCGCGGCGCAACTGAGCATGGCAACTCTGTCTCAGTACACAGACCAGATTCGTCAATGGATTCGTGCTTTTACTGATCGGGCAGAAGTTTTACTCTATGGCTGCGAAGTCGCTGCCGGATCGATCGGACAGCTTTTCATCCAGAAATTGAGCCATCTTACGGGTGCATCGATCGCGGCTTCCACCAATCGAACTGGCAACGCTAAGCTGGGTGGTGATTGGACACTGGAATCAACGGTGGGAGCCATCTTATCCCCCTCTATTTTTTCTGCTACTGCGATGGCTAACTTTCAATCTGTTTTGGCTCCCGTTGTTTTTGTGAATGAAACGTTTACGCGCAGCGAGGTCGCCCCTGGAGCCACCTCCTGGGTATCAGGGGTCGGTCAGGGCGCAGGAGATGCTGGCAATTCTGCCGTTGCGCCTTATTTGACGGCTCGACCCTTCCCGTTCGCAGCCCCTCCTCAAGTTCCTCCTAGTGGAGGCGGCTTACCAGGAAACCCTGGCGAGTTGCTCGACCCTGATGGAGCAGGAGTACTGCGCCTCACCAACGCGACCTTTGATCAGGCAGGCTTTGTCCTCTACAACCAGCCCATTAGCTCCAGCGCGGGTCTGAACATTACCTTTGATATGTTTCAGTGGGGCGGAACCTCCAGAAACGGGCTGCCTCCCGGAGCAGACGGAATCAGCTTCTTCCTAATTGACGGCAGCACCCCTTACTCAACTAATGCTGGGGCGTTTGGGGGCTCCTTAGGCTACGCCCAAAGAACAGGTATTCCGGGGGTGGCAGGGGGCTATCTAGGCGTCGGGTTTGATGCGTTTGGCAACTACTCCAACGGGGGCGAAGGGCGAAATGGAGGCGCGCCGGGGCTGGGTAGCGATGGACGGCTTCCCAATACGGTTGCGGTGCGGGGTCGAGAAGCGACGGGCTACCAGTACCTCACTGGAACAACGATCGACCCAACCAACTACATGCTGAATAATGTGACGGCGACCAACCGCGAACAATCGACGCGGCGGGTTCAGATCACGCTCTCAGGCGATGGAATCCTCAACGTCTCGATCGACGGCAACAACGACGGCGACTTCCTGGACGCGCAAGAAGCGGTCATTACCAACTACAACACCCGTTCAGCCGGCAACGGTGAAGTGCCCGACTTCTTTAAGTTTGGTTTTGCCGCCGGAACAGGGGACTCCACCGCCAACCACGAAGTCCGTAACCTGGCAGTGACGACCCTGACTTCTGCACCGCTCACCAACAACTCGGCTGCGGGACTGCCGATTAATAGCGCTGTCAACGTGCCCAACCTGGGGGGAAGCGATCCAGATGGAACCGTGACGAACTATCGCATTCTGACGCTGCCCGACCCCAGCCAGGGAACGCTGTTCCTGGGAGATCCGGCGGGCAATGTGCGGCTGACTGCGGGGCAAACGCTGACCCCAGAGCAAATTGGGCAAGTCTTTTTCCAGTCGAGCGGCACTTTTACAGGCAGCGGATTCACCTATACTGCGATCGATAACCTCGGCAGCGAAAGCGATACGCCTGGCACAGTGTCGTTGCAGCTGCAAAATACTCCTGGTCCTATTCCAGTTCCGGGGCAAAACCAGGCTCCTGATACGTTCGATCGACCGTTTAACCTGCCCCAAAACACGCTGACCAATCTGCCTGGACTGGGGGGAACTGATCCAGATCCCGGGGATGGCGTTGCTTCGTTCACCATTGTCACCGTTCCTGATACGGCTCAGGGCACACTGTTCCTTGGTTTGCCAGGCGCAGGAGGTCGCGCAATTACCGCCGGGCAGGTGATTCCGGCAGCAGATATCGAACAGATCTTCTTTCAGTCGGGTCCTAACTTTAGCGGCGGCAGCTTCACCTATGCGTCAACCGATCGCTCTGGTCTAACTGACTCCACTCCGGCAACCGTAACGCTCAATTTCAACTCACTGCTCGACCCAATCGGCTGCAAACCAGGGGTCAGGCTCAAAGGCAATCGCCGCAACAACCGTCTGGTTGGAACCGAGGATCGCGATCGCCTGGTGGGTAAGCCGGGTAACGACCAACTGTTGGGTGCAGGCTGTTCGGATCGACTCAATGGCAACCGGGGCAACGATCGACTGTTGGGCGGTGCGGCAGGCGATCGGCTCAGAGGTCAGCAAAACAACGATGACCTGCGCGGCAACAACGGCATTGACACCCTGGACGGCGGCTTGGGCAACGATCGGGCGTTTGGCGGTCGCGGTCGCGATACCGCAATGGGACGACGCGGCAACGATCGGCTGGAAGGCAAGTTCGGAGATGATAACCTCATGGGCGGTCGCGGTCGCGATCGAATTCGAGGAGGCACGAACCTGGACATCCTGAACGGTCAGCAAGATGACGACCGGATTGAGGGACAAAAGGGACGCGACTTCATCAACAGCGGTCTGGGCAACGATCGGGCGATTGGCGGTGAAAAAACGGATACCGTCTTCGGGCGGCGAGGCAAAGACCGGATTCGCGGTAATGGCGATGTCGATCTGCTGCTTGGCAACCGGGACAACGACCGGATTTCGGGTGGCTCTCAGAACGATCGAATTCTCGGCGGTCTGGGTCACGATGTCATGGTTGGCGGCGGCGGTCGCGATGTCATGAGCGGAGGCGGCGGTCGGGATACCTACCTATATCGATCGGCAAGACACGGGCTTGATCAAGTCCTTGACTTTAAACGGGAAGACCGGATTGACCTGAAAGTCCTCTTCAAGGGTGACAGCTACAGCAGTCCAAACCGCTTCCAGCAATACGTGCGCCTCGCGGAAACTGCAAGAGGAACGATTGTTCGAGTTGATGCCAACGGCGATGCGGCAAACGGATTTGTCCGGTTAGTTCTGCTGCAAGGCGTTGCTCCCAGTGACCTAAGCGCGAATAACTTTATCGTTAGCTAAGGTATAGCGTCAGCTAGGGTGCATCATGTGCTAAGGAAACGGCCTCAATCGCTTGTGGGGGTATCCTCATCCGCCCAGTTCAATAAGATATTTATCTTACGAACCAGCTGGGCAGGATGCCCCTTCCACAGAAATGGCTGCTGATTGAATTCTTGTTTCTAACCAGCCCGATCGCTACCACCCCGATCGATACCAGCAGGGAAGCCAGGCAGAGCAGTCTTCGGTTTACGACGCTATCTCGAAATTTGCTCGATCAGTAGAAGGACATCAGAAGGACAGTATCAAACCAGGGATAACGGAAGCGTCATCAGCCATTCGTCATCAGTCATTCGTCATTCGTCATTCGTGGTTAGTCTCGTGGTCGGTCATTCGTCATCCGCGAAGCACAAGTAACCCACAGCTAATGACCCATGACCCGTGATTTATGCCGATCGCATCTCACGTTGATTTCTATCCTCCTGCTGATCAGGGACATTTCAGGGATATTAAGATTGAGAAATTGACAGCAACGAACGTTCTCTTCCTGGCTGCCCATGCAAATTCTGCTTGTTGACGACGAGGTTGAACTCACCGAGCCCCTCAGTCGAATTTTGCGGCGCGAGGGGTATCACGTTGATATTGCCCACGATGGTTCAGAAGGACGTAAGCTGGCTGCTACCGGAAGCTACGATCTGCTGATTCTGGACTGGATGCTGCCCCAGCAAACGGGCTTAGAGATTTGCCAGCAGCTTCGCTCCCAGGGGGATACCACTCCAGTGCTATTTCTGACTGCGAAGGATACGATCGACGATCGCGTCTCAGGACTGGATGCGGGAGCTGATGATTATTTAATCAAGCCGTTTGAGCTGCGCGAACTCCTCGCAAGAGTCCGGGCACTGCTGCGCCGCCCGCCAACGCTGGAAGTGAAGCCTGCCACACGGCTACAAGTGAATGATCTGGAACTCGACCTGGAAAATCAGCTTGCCTACCGCCAGGGACGCAAAATTGAGCTATCGGAAAAAGAGTGCCAGTTGCTTGCCTACTTTATGCGATCGCCCAACCAGCTTTTGACCCATGACCAAATGCATCAGCAGCTCTGGAGTACGAGCGAGCAGCCTAGCAGCAATGCCTTAGCCGCCCAAATTCGCCTGCTGCGCCGCAAGATCGAAGCCGACGGTGAAACACCTCTAATCCACACGGTTTATGGCAAGGGGTATCGGTTTGGGTCGGCGATCGAAGGGGAGGGGCGAGGGTAGTTTCAGGGGTTCCAGAATTGGGAGACGAGGGGGAGACTCATTCCTTATGAATTTCCTTTATAAATTTCTAACCCTTTTCTAATGCTCCTAATGCTCCTGGGTCTGAGATCTTTCCTGACGATCGGCAGTAAAGCTCCAGGCAGGCGTGTCGCCGGATTGCAGACTTGCAGTGAGCTGATCGTTTGGGGCAATCGTTCCCTTAATAAGTACCGAATTTGAAGAAGGCTGACAAGCGGCTAACGCATCGGTGTTGCCCGAAAGAGCCATTGCTTCCTGGTTCCAGCGACCTGTTAGCGGCAGCTTTTCAGAACTGGTAGAATCGGGCATTTCGGGTGATACGTTTGCCTGCACGAGATCAACCGAGCCGTTGAGGTAAATTCCTGACTGCTGCACAGTTAGCCGTAAGCGCGAGTCATTCGGACAGCCCGGAGGCGCGATCGAACTGAAATAGATGCCGTCGATATTGGGCGGGGCTTGCAGCCGGGCTTCTCCATAAGCAGCAGTCAAGCGAAATAGGATGAACACTGAGGTAATCATTCCACCATAGAACAGTAAATGCGATCGAATTGCAGATTGGTGCATTTTAAGCCTCTCTTTCCATAAGAACTGGGGCGAGATGAGACGTAACACGGCTATAGCGGCGAGTGATCAGCAGCGACGATCGGCATTGTTTCACGAGTTCATCGGTATATTGCCCCAGGGTTTGTCGCTCGATGCCCCACTCCCGATTGGCTCCGGCGATCGTTAAATCCATGCCTTCCGACAATTCGACCACTGCCCGCATTGGTTCTACCGTGGTAATTACTTTTAAGTGAACGCGATCGCGCAGAAATGCAGGCAACCGCTGAAGGGTGGTACGAAGCTCATAGCTTAAATCATCGATCTGCTGACCGAAAGCCGTCTTGCCAACGGCGCGATCGGAAGGTGTAACACAGAGCACAGTCAGATGGCTCTCTGGACGACCTGCCAGAATTCGCAGTCCCAGTTCCAAGCCCAAATCGCTGTGAATATCTGGCACATAAGGCAACAAAAGCTGATTGAGCTGGGGCAACTGGGGCTGAACCGCAAATTTGCCCGTAGGGTAATCTACAAAAACCGCTACATCGGTTCTCGCCAGACTCAAAATTTGCCCGACTCGGCCGCCCAGGCAATTAGTGCTGAAGGCAGGACGATGCCACCCGACAAGCATCAAATCGGCTTGCTCCATTTCTGCCACCTGAACAGCTTCTCGCGCCACATCATTTGCCACCCGCACGATCGAATGAATCAAAGGACGCACCGCTGGCTCCAAGCTCTCCACCAGGGTTTGAAGATGCTGCTGACGGGCTGCAATCTGGCGATCGGCTTCCAGGGGAGTGCTTTCAAAGGCGTAGTCTTCCTCCAGCTCAATCAGACTTAAGGGATTCACGATCGCCTGCTGAAGCTGAGTCCCAGCAATTGCCGCTGCAAGTTGCACCAGTCTAAGCTGCGTGTCAGGATTCGCTACCAGAACCAGAATTCGATACACCGAAGCAGACACCAGAGACGGCTGCTCTGGCGGCGAGGCGACTAAATCTTGCTGAATCAGCCGCTTCGGATAAGTCACTTCTAGCAAAGGCGAAGTCATGAACGTGGTAACGAGTGCCATAATCACCAGCATCGTAAACAGCAACGGCGAAATCACGCCCAGACTCAAGCCGATATTCAGCACAATCAGCTCGGTTAGCCCGCGGGTGTTCATCAGCCAGCCCAACGCCGCCGCTTCTCGTTTTGCCATGCCGCATACCCGCCCTGCTGCATAGGTTCCAATAAACTTGCCGCTGATCGCCACCAGCAGCACCAGCCCACACAATAGCCATAGTTCTGGACGATTCAGCAATCCAATCTGGGTTCTCAGCCCGCTATAGGCAAAAAAGATCGGCAGCAAAAAGGTCAGCACAAAGTCCTCAGTTTTTTCGGCGAGTTCGCGGGTGAGTCCTTCGTTTTTGGGCATTACGGCTCCCAGCAAAAACGCCCCAAAAATCAGGTGAATCCCGATCACCTCGGTAATCAGCGCAGAAGCCACCACGCCCATATAAATTCCCGCCAGAACGAACTGCGTCAGTTTGCCTGTGCGATCGTAGTATTTCGCAAGCCGTTTCAGGAACAATCGCCCGATCGTCAGCATCAGGGCAATGTAAACCACGGCTGCGATCAGCGTAGGCAGAGCCGCAATCATACTGTTAGTGCGAGTTACAGCGATCGCCAGAGCTAGCACACAC
The DNA here is from genome assembly GCF_014695615.1 of Leptolyngbya sp. FACHB-711. Taxonomy (NCBI): domain Bacteria; kingdom Bacillati; phylum Cyanobacteriota; class Cyanophyceae; order Leptolyngbyales; family Leptolyngbyaceae; genus Leptolyngbya; species Leptolyngbya sp. FACHB-711. Next base: position 688 of record NZ_JACJOR010000150.1, on the reverse strand, counting down.
CAGGCAGTCACATCATCCACCGCAGCGCAGGTGAGAGCTAGCGTTCCCAGCTTCGTATTCTGCAAATTGTTTTCAGTAATAATCCGCGCCAAAACGGGAAACGCCGTAATTGACATCGCCGCCCCCAAAAACAGCGCAAACGCCGTAAACGAAACGCTGCCGTTTGACACCAGCGGATACAGCAGCAGCGACAGCAACGTGCCCAGCGTAAACGGAACCACAATGCTGATATGGGAAATCAAAACAGCAGTCTCGAGCTGTCCGCGTAGATAGCGGGGATTCAGCTCCAGCCCGATCAGAAACATAAAAAAGATCAAGCCGACCTGAGACAGCACATCCAGAAACGGAATCGTCTCTGGTGGAAACAGCGCACTCGCCAGCGTCGGAGCCACCGTGCCGAACAGGGAAGGACCGAGCATAATTCCGGCAACAATTTCGCCAATCACCAGCGGCTGCCGTAAAGCCCGAAACCCGAGACCCATCAGGCGCGATAGCCCAATCACCAGCAAGACTTGCAGCAGAACCATTACAACGATCGACATGGCAGCCCCCGCTTAAACGTTTTTTCTAACAAGCATTTTTTGAGAATGTTTGAGACGCAATCCCCGTAAGCCGAACCGTCCCTCTAGGCCCCAATTCTATGGGAACCAACCGACTCCTTCAGACCTCAAAGTCCCCCGAACTTAGA
>NZ_JACJOR010000015.1:0-2530 GCF_014695615.1 Leptolyngbya sp. FACHB-711 | reverse complement strand
TGTCAGGACGAAGGTATCATTGCCGGTGCCGCCCATGAGGCTGTCTGCTCCAGCACCACCGTTAAGGAGGTCATCCCCTGCATCACCAAAGAGCGTGTCTGTGCCGCTGCCACCTGTCAATTGGTCATTGCCATCACCACCCCGCAGGCTGTTAACGCCCTCACCCCCAAACAGGAGGTCATCTCCAGCATCGCCAAACAGCGTGTCATTGCCTGCCTCTCCCTCCAGAATGTCGTTGTCGTTGCCGCCTCTGAGGTTGTCATTACCAAGACCACCCAGCAGAATGTCGTTGCCTGCATCGCCAAAGAGGGTGTCATGACCACCGTTACCATAGAGGACATCGTTGTCGTTGCCGCCCCGCAGGGTGTCATTTCCCAAGCCGCCGTAGAGGTTATCATCCCCATCTAAGCCGTAGAGAATATCGTCACTCTCTAAGCCGTCGATCGAGTCGCCCAGGCTGGTGCCGCGCAGGTTGCTATCAATGTTGGGAGTTCCCATGATGGTGCTGGTCGTGACATTGCCAGGTTCAGTCACGTTGAGGGAAAAGGTATCGCTCACAATGCCCTGCTTACCATCATTCGCAGTAACTTTGACATTGAGAGTACCAACCTCGCCTATTGCCGGAGTACCACTGAAGGTGCGGGTTGCGGCATTAAATTTGAGCCACGCTGGGAGCGCTGCGCCGTTTTCTAGAGTAGCAGTGTAGGTTAGCGCATCTCCATCTACATCGACGAAGACATCACTGGCGAAGCTGAAGGCAAAAGGACTGTAAGCCTGGGCTGTTTGATCTGCGATACCAGCGTAATTGCTGTTTAGCGTAGGAGCATCATTGACCGGAGTCACATTGACAGAGATAGTCTTAGTATCACTCTTTGCCCCGCCATACCCAGTATTGCCAAGGTCATTAACAACGAGATTAATAGTGCCCTGACCGTTGTAGTTTAATGCACTCCGATAACTCAGGCTACTCAACGCACTATTGATATCTACCAACGTGCCTTTGAACGTCATGCTGCTGTTCGCAGTTCCATTTCCTGTGGTGAAGCTCAGTCCTGTTTTATTTGTCAGAGTGAGACTGCCACTAGCTACAGATAGTGTAACTTCAAGAAGACTGTTACCTGCATCAAGGTCTGTAATGTTGATACCTGTAATGGTCGAATCAGTGTCTTCCTCAATGTTTTGGTTGGCAGGAACTGTAAGCGTAGGGGAATTATTCGGTTTCAGGATGGCAAAGCTGTCGACTAACAGCTTAGAACTAACAGCCATATCTCCGAAATCTAAAACCCCAACACCTATTGTGTAAGTACCAGCAGTTGAGAAGATGTATGAGAAAGTCTGATAGCCAGTCTGGAGACCGATTGTAGAGGAAAAGGAGGAACTGAATGTGTCAGCTAACTTAAATGCGCCAACTGAGTCAATTGAGACGAATGCAAAATCTCGATAGGTTGAGTTTTGGACTTCACCATTAAGGAAGTTCCAGTTAAAAGTGATTTGATCGTTAGCCTGAACTGTGATTGTTTGCTTGATTGCCGAACCTTCGGTAGCATTTCCTCCTGCAATCCTGTCTAAAGTTCCAGTAGATAACCACAGAAAATTTTCAAGGCTGCTATCGCTGACTGAGCCAGAGTCAGTTGTCATAAGTGCCTGAAAGTTTCCCTGGGTAGGGCTAACACCAAACTGGCTAGTTTGAATGCCAACGTTCCCCATGGTTGTCCAATCTCTGAAATCACCTGATTCAAAGCTGCTATTTCTAACTAGAACAGCTTCGTAAGCTGCTAATGCAGATTGCTGAAATGCCAGAGAAGGATGGATACGACCGATCGCAACTTCCAGTTTCCAGTCACCACCCTGCTCTGCACTACCCGTTTTGTTTGTAGAAGCCGCAATGTTGGCTCCGGTGAGTTGGTGAAGCTGTTTCAGGAAGAGAATACCAGCAGGTTCAGCCGCAACGTTACAGCCATAGAGTAGCAGATCAGCACTGGATGAAGTGAACCAGGACTGCAAATCCCAGGAATAGCGTTCCAGGGTATCAAGGCTGAGATAGGTGTTGCCAAGCTGCACAGAACCGGGCGTACCGTGAGAAACAATGTGGAGACTGGTGGTGTTCGGGTGCTGCTTCAGGGCAAGGGTGATTTGCTCAATGCCATCCTGTTCAGGCTGAAGAATGATAACTTTTGCGCCGTCCAGGACTCCGTTTACGAGTAGCTCATAATCTTCAACAGCGGAGTCGATCGCCACTAGCATTCCTGCTCCAGGTTGGCTCGATGCGGCAGATTGTGACTCGGGGGTAAAGCATTCTGAGGCTGGCTTGACTGCGGCAGAGGTATCGAATATAGGGCTCAACTCTAAAACCTGTAGGGCAGAAAAGCGACGAGAAACGGCACTTTGATTGAACAAATTCTTATCAGCAACCGGAGAAACACACTTCATGCGAAATACCTTTTCAGCGAGTTTTGAGCGAGTTTAGATGCTTGAAAAACGATCGAAACTGAAGTGCGTTTAAGCGAATCAGGTGATGTCTTTCACTAAT
>NZ_JACJOR010000149.1:0-13606 GCF_014695615.1 Leptolyngbya sp. FACHB-711 | reverse complement strand
GTCATACCCAGGGCGGCTCATGATTCTAACGCTTCACAATGCACTACTTCTACCTATGACTCATACCTTCAACTTTGAATCACCTCCTTCATACTCTTTTACAAACAGTTTCTTAATATCCAATTTTCCCACTTCCTACCGGGCTTTAATCGTTCTATACCAGACCTTTAAGGTTTTCTACATCTAAGCCTTAAGAAGAATTAGAGTTCTATACGGGCTAAACCAATTTACTATGGCGCAGTCTGGTCAAATTAGGCAGAATTGCTGAACATTACAATTGAGGTCATAGTGTGGCTTGTTTCCCTCCTCCCGTTCCTCTTCAGGAAATTATTAACTTCATTCAGCAACTTATCTCAATCCCATCGATTGAATCGGAGAGGACGATCGCTGCCTGCGTTGCCAACAAACTGAGTAGCCTAGGATTTCAGCCAAACCTGATTGGTGATGAGGAGCATCCGTCAGTCATCTGTCACTACCAACCAGCCCATGCCTCGAAAACAATCTGGCTACAAGCTCATTTAGACACGGTTTCCGTAGGCGATCGCTCTCAATGGGAACATGACCCATTTGCTGGAACAATTGTGGGCGATCGTATTTACGGCATAGGGGCAGCGGACTCGAAAGCGGCGATCGCTTTGTTCGTCTACCTGGCTAAAATCCTGAAAGACTCACCCCAGTTCAATGGCTCGCTGTTTTTAGGATTCGATGCACAGGAGGAATCGGGCAACTTCTCTGGCATCCGAGAAATTCTGAACCATGCTCCCAAAGCAGACGTTTGTATTCTGGGCTATCAGAGTTTTGATGAAATTGCTATTGGTGCGAGAGGATGGCTACGGCTTAAGCTCACTGCTTACGGCAAAGCTGCCCATACGGGGAGCCGCTCTAGAAAAGGAAACAATGCAGTACATGGATTAATTCGGGCTTGTTCTGCACTACTGGATCTGGAGTTAGAGGGGCAGAGGGAACCCTTCTTCGAGTTTGGTTCTGCCTTCAACATTGCTCAAATTCAAGGTGGTCAGGCAATTAACGTCGTGCCCGACCGGGCTGAAGCCCTCATCGATATTCGGTTACTTCCCTCGCAACCCGCCGATCATGTTGTGCAGCAGGTTGACCAGAAGCTCCGAGAGTTGCAGCAGTGGGATTCCCGTTTTCACTATGCCTTGGAGGTACTTCAGGCTGAACCTGCCTATTTAACAAACCCCCATCATGAATTCGTCCAGATTCTCAGAAGGAATGCAGCCCGCTACCGTACAGCTTCACCTCCCTACGGACTCAGAAGGAGAAACTCCTCTGGTTGCGAATGGTGCGGGCAGCGCCGGAAACGTTATCAGTCGGTTGGGCGTTTCCATCATCAATGCCTATGGCTGTGAAAGTGGCAATGTTCACGCTCCCAACGAGTGGCTCAACCTCAAAACAATCGCGCCTGTCTTTCAAACCTACTGGACAAGCCTGGTACAGTTCTGCCTCAGTCACGAGCAACGGTAATTCCCAGGGCAATACTTCTCCATTGGCGTGCCAGAACGTGCCTGTATTCTCCAGGGTCAACTCATCGATACGAGACAGTAGCTTCTGTACCGATTCCTGAGGGGTGATGCCATAAAAGTCCGTCATGCGCGTTTGCACCAAGCCCGGATGCAGAATCGCAACGGCAATCCCACGCGGCTTCAGATCATGCGACAGCGATTTTCCTACCATCGAGAGTGCCGCCTTTGACATGCGGTAACCGTAATAACTGCCAGAAGAATTGTCAGCAATCGATCCCATCCGGCTCGTCATCAACACGACCTTTGAGCCTGCCCTGAGATTAGGTAGCAAAGCATGAGTAATCCGCAGAGCACCAAGAGCATTCACCTCGAACTGTTCCCGAATGCTGTCAAAGTTCAGGGTCTCCAGCGTCTCCTCTTCAAGAATACCTGCATTATTAATCAGAACATCGATCGTCTGATCCCCTAAACGATTCCGCAAATCTGCGATCGAATCATCGGAAGTAATATCAACCCCATCCTCAACCTGTACACCAAGCTGATGCAAGTCGTGGGAAGTAGTGCGACACACTGCAACGACTGTTTCTCGCCGTGCTTCCAGTTGCCGGCAGTATTCGTAGCCGATGCCTCGATTTGCTCCTGTAATCAGATAAGTTGCCATGTGAACTGTCATTGCCCAATCAGACAGGTATTCAGAACCTCATCATAGGCGAATTCAGCGGATTGCTCGTAATTGGTGCAAAACTCTGCATGACCTCAGTTGTCTTCTATCCTGGAAGACAGGATGATGACTGGGAAGGTTGGGCAGGATGGAAATTATCGGACGGATAAGCGGGGAAAGCTTAATTGAACTCTGGGACTGGGTGCAATCGCTTTCCCTGTCGCCCACTGCCATTGTGAGCCGCTACGCTCCCAACCGATGGGTCAAGTGCTTTGGCATTGCTTCAAACTTACAATCGATTGCCAAAGGACGAGCCAGATTGTTGTGGACGGATGACCCAGGAGAGCGCATTCGATGGGGTTGTGTCGCAAAAATGGGTCAATGGTAGGGTAGGTAAGCCCAACCTTGCCTTCTCCTCTTCCAATGTCTACTCCTACTCTGTTCAAGTGGCGGCACTTTTTGCCTGAAATCATCTTGCTCAACGTGCGGTGGTACTGTCGCTACGCCTTATCCTACCGAGACCTAGAGGAAATGATGCAGGAGCACGGCATGGGAGTGGATCACTCAACCATTAACCGCTGGGTTTTGCGGTACGCCCCAGAACTGGACAAACGCATTCGACCGTACCTCAAACCCACGAATGATTCCTGGAGGGTGGACGAGACGTATATCAAAATCAGGGGCGTGTGGAAATATCTGTATCGTGCTGTCGATTCGCAGGGCAATACGCTGGACTTTATGCTCAGTGCCAAACGCGATGGCAAGGCAGCAGCACAATTTTTCCCTAAAGTGCTCAAGGGTCAGCACACCCAGCTTCCACGGGTGGTTACCGTGGACAAGAATGCCGCTTATCCAGTGGCAATAGACGCTCTCAAGGCAGAGGAGACAATTGAAAAAGAGACTGAATTAAGGCAGAGCAAATATCTCAATAACATAATTGAGCAGGATCATCGAAACATCAAGCGGATTATGAAACCGATGATGGGATTTAGGACGTTCAACAGTGCAAGAAGAACATTGAGCGGAATCGAAGCGATGAATATTATCAGAAAAGGAAAAGTCAAGGGCATCGTACAAGGGGATATTGTATCTCAAGTCAGATTTATCGAAGCGATCTTTGGAATTGCTGCTTAAGGGAATGCAAACGTTACCGATTGGTTGTCCTTAAACAGTTTTTACGACACAACCCCTGCTGCTGCGGCAAACTTGAGGGAATTTCGACGCGACGATCGAGAGCCGTCAGATATGATTGCGACCCTCAGTAAGTCATATTTAAAGGGGAAAGGGAAAGAGCTACAGCTTGTCTAGTGGTTGGGTCAATTAGTGAGTTGGATAAAGCCACTTCTTAAACAATTTTGTCAAGCGCGGCATCACTAAATAAGTAAGAACTAAAACCACTAGCCCAGTCGTAATCGATTGGTTGAGCAAGATAGGTAAACCAGATAGAATCGGTGACAGCAAGCGACTGAGAACTGCAAGGGTAACGAAAACGCCTAACCATGTCACCAGTGCCATTTTGTAGCGAGGCGGAGATTTGAGGGGTTGGTTAGGCAGGCTAAACCAGGTTTCTAGTCCAGTTAGGGTCTGAATTGCTTCTGGCTTTTCAATTAAGGGCTGCAATCGCTCGATCCATTCTTGCCGCACCTCAGACTCTAGCCAGGTTTTGAGGTTGTTGTAGTGATCGAATTTGAGAATCACCACATATTCAGGATGAGCATGGTCGCGGGGTCGAATCGCGCTGACTCCTAAATGCCCTTTGAATGTTCGCGCATCTGCGGCGATGCCCCGAAACCATTCTTCATAGCCTTGCTCCCGTCCGGGTCGGACGATATGAGAGATTACGGCTGTTACCTGATGATTGTCTTCATCTGCGCCGATCGCTAAGGGTTCATCTAACATGAGGTTCGACCTTTGCTATTTTTTGCTGTTCGCAATCTATCAGTGAGCAATTGCATTCTTTAGAGCCGCTTGAGCATTGGCGATCGCCAAATTGCGAGCCTCATTTTCCAAGACCAGACTATCGGCGTGAATGAAGTCAATCTCGGTAATGCCAATGAAGCCAAAAGTGATAAACTCTTTTGATAAGGTGCGTGAAACGGAACGATCGCCTTGTGGACTGGCATCAATGTGAAGAAGATGAGTTATGGAAAGAATTGCTCCTGGTAAAGATCAAGTACAGTTTGTCATTCACGCAGTTTGAGTTCCTGAAAACAGGGCAATCAACTCCGGAGACGGTGCCTGATTGCCCCGTGCCATCAAGTCTTTACCCTGTAACGCCACTGCCACTCGCGCCACGTTAGCCCCGTGATGGTAGGCACACTGGAGCATCTCAGCGGTGATGCCAATCGGCTCCATATTGGGACCGCCGCTTCTGCCATGAGCGCCCCAGTGACTACCAGCCACGCCTGCTCCGGGCGTAGTCTTGGGCAGCGGCACGATGATCATGCCTGCCCCTGCCATTGCCGCAAGCAGTCCTAGCTGCGTAATTTCGACGCCCGCTCCGGCATTGCCATAGCCACCGCCCACCGAAAATACGCCGCCAACTTTGCCAACTAACTCATCAGTTAGCCACAGCACCTCAATCGTGTTTTCAATGAACTGCTTCACTCGTGCATCAGCGGAGCGGTGACGCACAGGCGTACCGAGCAGCAGCGCATCACAGGCGCGAACTTCTTCTTTGGTTGCTGCTGTTGCCTCGCGCAGAATCACACTCGTTGCTGCGATCGATCGCGCCCCGTCGGCAACAGCCTCAGCCATCTTGTGCGTATTCCCCAGCGTTGAGGTGTAAACCACCAGGATGTTTGTCATGGCAATTATCCTTACGCTTCCAGGAACTTGGACAGGATTTCCTGGTACATGATGGTTTGAATCGTCTGCCCGACTCCTTCTGACCAGGAATTGGCAAGTTCTGCCATCACCTGATTGGTTGAGGTCAGTGTAACCCCATGCTTTTCCATACGCCGGAGGGCAGTTTCGTCTGCGAGCGTCGTCGGTGAGCCGCCTGCATCTACGACAACCTGTACTTCAAATCCATCTTCGATCGCGCTGATGGCGGGATAGACGATGCAAACGTCGTTCGTCAACCCTGCCATAATCAGCTTTTTCTTACCTGTGGCGATTACTGCATTTCTGTACTCATCGTATTCCCAGCAGTCCACCACACCGGGACGTTTAATGCGCTTGCTGTAGGCTTCGGGTGCGATTTCCTGTAGGTCATCGAGCAGCAAACCCTGAAAATGATCTTCCATGCTGCTGGTTAACACCAGTGACATTCCACTTTCAACTGCCACACGGGCCAACGCGCGAGTATTTTGCACAATCTCCTCGCGGGGCAAGTTGCGAGCCAGTTTGATCGTGCCCTGCTGATGATCAATCAACAGCATTGCTGCATTCTCAACAGTAAACTTGTTCTTCATGGGATTCTCCTTAGGTTCAACAGGCTGAACAGGTCATCTTCATCAAATTGAAATATTGGTCTCCGCTAAGTTGCAAAGGACGATCGCCCACTCAGCGGAGACAACACCAACAATCAATTACGCATGAGTCAAAGCAGTTGCTTTTGCATTGCTGGGAGGTGCACCATGTACCATCGTGTAGGCATACTCCACGCCCACACCGTATGCGCCTGAGTGTTCCTTGACGATCTCAATCACGGCATCGTAGGTTTCCTTGCGTGCCCAATCGCGCTGGTATTCCAGCAGCACTTGTTGCCAAGTCACAGGAACGGCTCCCGCTTGAATTAACCGCTGCACTGCCATGTCGTGCGCGATTTGACTGGTGCCGCCAGAGGCATCCACAACGAAGTAGACTTCATAACCCGCTTCGAGGGCTTGAATGGCAGGAAAGACCAGACAAACTTCTGTCCAGAGCGCTGCGATCACCAATTTTTTGCGACCAATGCGCTCGACTTCGGCGACAAATTTGGTGTCTTCCCAAGAGTTCATGCTGGTGCGTTCGATCGGCGTTTGATCGGGAAAGACCTCTAGCAGTTGGGGCCACATATAACCGCTGAAGCTTTGGGTTTCAACCGTCGTCAAAATGGTGGGTACATTGAACACTTTGGCGGCTTTTGCTAAACCCACCGTGTTGTTGATTAGCGTTTGGCGATCGATATTGGTCACGCCAAACGTCATTTGCGGCTGATGATCGATGAAAATGATGGTGGAGTTTTCTGGCGTTAACAAGCTGTGAACAGTCATGGGGTTCTCCTAAGTTAGGGTGAATCGATTCGTTGCAGCATGAACTTGGGGCAAGAGGTGATCTTCCCAGTCATACTCTTTGTCATATAAGCGGAGACAAAGGCTGTGGTTTAAAGAGAATCGACTCGCGAGTTCTCTAGTCAATCGAGTTGTTTTTGACTGATTTAAAGGCTGATGTTCTGTGCCTGCATTGCTCGCTGTACACCTGCATCGTTTGCCATTTGGGTTAGGAAACGATGCAAATTAGTATAGTCAGTGAAGGATTTTGGTAGGGTGTTGCCCCAACGACAGAAGACGAACAGGTAGGCATCCAGAATTGTGCGGCGATCTTCTACCATGTAGGTGCGATCGCTCATGTAGCGATCGAGCAGTTGAAAACAAGCATCAATCTGTTTGTAAGCTGCTTCTCGAATCGCGTGATAGTGATGCTCATCCGTGATGTAGCGCTGTGGCACGAAGTAAGGGTAGAAGGCGGGATGCACGTCTCCGGTGAGGTAAGACATCCACTTGTGCATTTCATACCGTGCTTCTAGCGTTGGACTCGCCCCCAGATGCTCGTCGGGAAACTTCTCAGCAAGGTAGAGCAAAATTGCTTCTGCCTCAGTCAAGATCCGACCATCCTCCTCAATCAGAGCAGGCACTTTACCGACTGGATTCACGGCGAGAAAGTCTGGTTCACGAGTTTTACCTCGCTCAACTCGACCCAACTCAAACGGCTTGCCAATCCATTCCAAAACGATGTGAGGGGCAAGTGAACAAGCTCCGGACATATAGAACAGCTTCATGGCACTTCTTCCTGTAGGCGATCGCCTAACGGTATTGACTATGCCGCCATGTCGAAGAGCAGCACTTCGGTATCGTTGACAGCTCCTTGCAGCGTAATGGCAGCTTCGTTGGTGATCGCAACTCCATCGCCAGCAGTGAGCGTTTGCTCGTTCAACTGCACTGAACCTCGCACCACTTGCAACCAGGCAGTTCGCCCGTTAGCAAAGGTGTGATTGACCTTTTCGCTTTGATTTAGAGCGGCGGCATAAAGGTTAACGTCTTGATGAATGGTGATCGAGCCGTCTCGACCATCTTGGGAACCGACGAGGCACAATCTACCGCGCTTGTCTGCCTCAGTGAAGGTTTTCTGCTCGTAACCCGGTTCAATTCCTTTTTGCTCTGGCAAAATCCAGATTTGCAGAAAGTGGACTGGCTCTGTTTTCGAGGCATTGTATTCGCTGTGTTGAATGCCCGTTCCCGCCGACATCCGCTGCACATCTCCCGGACGAATGATCGAGCCTGTGCCGATGCTGTCTTTGTGTTCTAACGCGCCTTCGAGGACGTAGGAAATGATTTCCATATCCCGGTGTCCGTGAGTACCAAAGCCTTGACCAGGGGTTACTTTATCTTCATTGATGACGCGCAAATCGGCAAATCCCATGTGGTTGGGATCGTAATACTCGCCGAAAGAGAAGGTGTGACGACTATCGAGCCAACCAAAGTTTGCAGTTCCTCGTTCTTGAGCGGGTCGAATCGTAATCATCTTGTGTGCCTCCGAAAGGGTGGAGCAATTTGTTTTAGTCACACTGCTATTATGGATTGGATTCAATAAAAAGACAATATGCTATTTCATATACAGATTGTCTCCAATATGGCTACAATATTTAGACGATGGATAAGTTTGGCAGTATTCGCGCTTTTACTCAAGTTGTGGTTTCGGATGGCTTTGCTGCTTGTCGAGTTTCAAATTCTTTTTCGTATCCCCACGAGATGTGCAACGAGGATAGCCGGATCGCTCTAGAAGTGCTGTGTGGAGCGGAATTGAGGGATTGTTCGGACGGATAATTTGGATCGCCGGGTTGATCGACTGGAGTAGGTAGAGATGGGGATCGCCGTACTGGGACAAAAGCGGAGCGGGGTCGAGCTAGAGGTTCGGGAAGAAGAGCGGTTGCGAGTACCGAATTGGTTTGGGGAGGCAGTGTTGTTGGGACAGTACTGGATAGAGAGCGGGTTGGTCGGCTACCTAGAAGAAGAAGTGCGTATTGTTCGGGGACGGATGGGACGGTATGAGGTGGTAGATTTCGTGCTGTTGCTAAATGCGTATGCGATCAGCGGAGAGAAGACGCTGGCAAATTTCTTCCAATCCCTGGCACCTGTAAAGGAGGTGCTGATGAGCGTATGGGGACGGTCGCGATGTCCATCGGCATCGAGTCTGAGTCGATTTCTGGCAGCCGTAACCCCAGAAGCGGTAGGACGACTGCGAGAGTTATTCGAGGCAGATTTAGGTCGGAACGGAGTGCAGGTGATGCAGGGAGTGGGGATATTTGATCGCGTTGAAGATCACGACATGGTGTTCGACGTAGACGGGACCGTGAGTGCAGCGCGACAGCTGGAGTTGAGTTTGGGCAATCGCCCTGTGCCTCAACCGATTCTGCCACCGTCGCTGCAATTTATGCAGGAACGCACTGGAGAGGCGAAGCAAGACAGCTCTGCTCAAACCGGAGCCGGACAAGCCACACACCTTGCAAAATTGTTTTTGTAACATAGAGCTATACAGATTGGTTAAGAGCGCGATCGCCAGCATCTGTAGTTGCACAAGGTCTTAGGATGATCCATCTCAAAATCCTCTAACAGTGTAAGGAGGGCTGCTATTATGCACATCAAATTCAGCACTTCAGTGCTACTAATTTTTCTTGTTACTGCTTGTACTCAAAAGTCTTCAGTAACAACAGAATCACCAGTGACGTCCCCTACTGCTTCACCTGTACCAATTACTTCTTCATCATCTAGTGCCAAAACCACTGCCTCCTCACAATCATCTGCCAGCTTTGGAGCTGAGATAGATGCAATGGTAAAAGCATATCCTTAGAAGGAAGGATTCACTTGCAACGAAATAACGAGCAGACGCCCTAATGAACACTCAAGTCCAGAATCTCCAAAGATTGTAGTTGAATGTGACGGTGGTCAATCTAAGTTCGTTTGGGTAAGGTACACAACTGGCGAAACCAATGTTTTACCACTACTTTGATACTTGGACAGGGTGTTTAGGTTGCATTAGATAGGTGCCAATTTAAGGTTGTGTCGCAAGAATTTTCTAGAGCACCATGTAGAGCCTTGTATATGTGCTTCAACACACTTATACTGATTTGAAATTTTTTGCGACATAATCCAAATTATGGGTTCTTACGCAGATTTGGTGATTTTGGAGTTGGAAGCTCCCTGAACTCTTGAACTGACGCTTGCGCTCTCAGCGATCGCTTCTGCGCTACGGCGCATCGCGCAGCGGTGCCCGATCGCATCCCTTTTCACCAAATCTGTGTAAGAGTCAAGAGCGAGAGATGCGACACCTAGCAATGAAGTTTTCGCAATCACCCTTCGCCCGTTGAAAGTGACTCTCTCCGTTAGGGCAAGATAAGGGAAATTGAGCAAAGAGACATGAGCGAGAAAGTTAGGACTCCAGACCCCAGTTCGGTTGTTACTCTTTTTCGTAATTTAACTGCTGAACTTGAACCATTCGTAAAGGTGGATGACTTGAAGCTTTGTTTTGATCGACATGGCAACGTTTACCTTCAAAGTGATGACTTTCAGGAGCAGCTTCAGACAGGTGTTGGGGCAGCACAAGAATTTCAGAGCGAACTGCGAAGTATCCTTGCAAAGCATCGCTCTCGACAAAGGAACCCTTAGCTTTACCTGCTACAGGTAGGGCTTTCTCCTGCACGGGCGCAGCTCCGACATCGCTGCACCTGGTAAGGCAGCTATCGGAACAGATAGCCGTCTGGCGACTGCCACAGCATTGCCTCAAGTCGCTGATAGAGGACTGGAATTTGCCGCTTCACTGCATTGAGCGTGACCCGCTTCAGGCGATCGCCCCAATTCCTCTAGAGTCGCCGGACTGCCTCAACTCTGCTCTCTGCTTCGCCTCGATCGTCACGACAAATTCGGCTGCCCTCTGGGTGTCGCGTCTCCTGCTTTTCGGGTTCATACTCACTTTTGGTAAAAAGGGATGCGATCGCTTCTGCGCCGCTGCGCGATGCGCCGTAGCGCAGAAGCGATCGCTGAGAGCGCAAACGTCAGTTCAAGGGTTCAGAGGGTTTCCAACTTCAAAATCACCCAATCTGCGTAAGAGTCCATCTAGGGTGGTACGGGACACATTTCCATTGTTTCTTTTCCACATTTTGTAAATTACACCATTTGTGTTTTGTGTAATTCGCAAATACCGCATTTCTAGGATGAGAGAGGCAAGACTCTCCCTCATCTGTCACTCAACCCGCTTTTTGCCCTCGTCAACGAATTAAACATCCACTGGATGAATCGTTAGAAGTATTGCTACATGTATCTTCCAAGCTTATCCAGTTAAATTAGCGGTTTTAACAGATTGGATGTCCGAATTTTCGGCAACCAATTAACACATTATTTGACCTGTCGCGTTCGGTCTAACCGATTGCACTGCGCCGTTGTATAAGCATGATCGATCGTAGCCTTGAGGTCTTTGCCCAAGTGCCTTTTTCACTCAGATTGCGGGTCGAACTGATGGACGATCGCCTCTAACTCCTGGATCGCCTTACCCTCAACAAACCGATCGTAAATAGTTTTGAGTTGCTTGCGATCCTTCTCTTTACCATTGCTTCTTTGATTTAGCCCGATCGATGTATTGTGCTGGTCAATTTGACTCACAGCAGCGGGATGGCTTTGCAGCCAGGGAGTGACGACTAAGGCGGGATTTGCCCCAGCGGCGGTAGCGATGATATTACCCGATAAATACCAGCGATCGTTGGGGTGGGTGTTGAGGTTGTGATGCATCAGAGCAGAGATCGCCAGTGGGACACGATCGGATGGCGATAGCTTCCCTGCCGGTGGTCTACCTGGAGCCGGGCGTTGAGTCGGTGCAGGCGGTTGTACGGGCGGTTGTGCGGGTAGCTGGCTCACAGATTGCTGCTGCTGAGCCGGTGCTGCTGGGGGGGCAGGCGTGGGAGTAGACTGGATGCCTGCCCATTCTTGAGCCGTCGCAGCAATGGTCTGGAGCCTATCGTTCGCTTGCTGGAGTTCGGCGCGGAGGCGATCGATCTCCTGCTGTTGCTGTTCAGTCTGCTGGCGCAATTGCTCAACCTCCGCTCCCGCTTGTCCAGCATTCATTTGCTGTTTGATCGCCGCCAGTTCTTCCAGCAGCGGAGCAAGCAGTTCACTCGGGTTCGGTGCAGCCGGAGCGGGTGTAGGCTGAGCGGCAGCTTGCAGCACTTGTTCGAGTAGAGATTGATAGCCCGCTCGGACCGGTGCATCGATCCCCAGGCGATCAGCAGCAGCCGTCAAATCGACCACATTCACGCGCAAGTCGCGATAGCGGGGTCGGTTGCGCTTAGGCTTGCTCGGCTGCTCAGTCGCCGCCGGTGCGAATTCGGGCAGCGGTGCTGTCGTCGATCGCCGCTTTGGTTCCTGGTCAATCAAAGTTTGCAAATCGGTCGCGATCGTCTCAACCTCGTGCTGAGTTGGGGACATTGCTTCTTCCTCATCGGGAGTGGGGTCAAGTACTGGGGTGCTAGAATCCAGGCGATCCGCCTCTGGCGACTGCGCGAAGCGGTCGTTCGCTTGCTGCTGAGTGTCTAGCTGTTGTGGGGTCGGACTGGGTAGGGGATTCGCCATCAACTTGATCCCCGTCACCGTAATTGGCTTACCCTGGTCATCCACCAAGCGATAGCCGAAATAGTGAGCAGTTGAACTACTGTTGGCAGCATCGCGCATATCAGCGGCAGCGACGTGCCCTAAGTAGAACTGCAACCATCGCTGCTCATTCACCCCCTGACCCGGAAGCCAGTAGTGGATCGCGACCCTGGCATAAGCCGCCCGGAGTCGATGGATCGACACGCTTTGGAATCCCGGCAGCAGCGGCAGAATTTGCGTGTCCTGGAAGGAGCGACGCACCCGCGTGTTCACCCTCGCTCTGAACGCAGCCACCTCCTGATCCTCGCTCTTGAGTCCTGCCAGCGCTTCAACTGGAAGCATGGCCCGAAAGCGGTCGATCGCCTCCTTCACCTGAGCAGCCGGAAGCAGAGTCAAAATAGCATACTCTACAGGGTCAGCCTTCTTAAGTTGCCCGTCAAACATCAAAACGTAAGAGTGCTTGGTCGTGCTGAACTTGCCCGACACCACAACCTCTGTATGCCTGCGTCCCGTCACCGCAGCGATGCCCACTGCCAGCGTTTCAGGTTCTTCTGATTGCAGCAGTTCAATCGCCTTCTCCAAATATCGATCGGGGTTAAACGGCTGGGGGGTGTCCTGTCTCTGGTTGTTGCCAACGTGGGTCTGTTTGCGGTTCGCCACATAGATCGCGTTATCGTAGCGCATCAAATCGTAGGCAAGATGATTGAGCGACTGAATCGGCTCACCCGTCCGTTGTTTGTGTCCGTTGAACAGGTAAGAAGTCTCGTCCGTCATCGGCAATTTGCCCTGCTCAGCGGCCTGGGCAATCGCCTTACGATAGGCAGAAAGATAGTTCGTCGTGCTGTTCGTGCCAGCCCCATACCCCGCTTCCAGCAGTTCGATTTCATCGCGGCACAATTTTTCGATCGCCTTTGCCGATCGGAGAGTTTGCAGTTGATCGATGAAGTCTTGCACCAGCACAGCGCGCTCCTCAGTGCTAAGCTTTCTCTTATCCCCTCGCTCAACCCGATCGCGATACTCGCTAATAATTTCTGCTCTATTCATATTTGTGCTTTCTTATACACATACATATTATATACGCTATTTAATTTATATGCAACAGTTCAAGCAAGATACGCAACTCAAGACAATAGCTTTTCACTGGGATTTACGCCCTCATTTCACTGATACAAATTGCTTATACCCTCTTATTCTTACACATAACTTGATTAAATATTTGTATACGCATAGGCACAACAAGCGGTATTTCTTATATGCATAACCACAAAAACGATCGCCACAAATACTTACGAAACGCTAAAACGCACATCCTGCAATGGTTACAGCGATCGCACTACTCCCCCACCATTGTTGTATATATACAAGACGATCGCCACAAATACTTACGAAACGCTAAAACGCACATCCTGCAACGGTTACAGCGATCGCACTACTCCCCCACCATTGTTGTATATATACAAGACGATCGCCACAAATACTTACGAAACGCTAAAACGCACATCCTGCAACGGTTACAGCGATCGCACTACTCCCCCACCATTGTTGTATATATACAAGACGATCGCCACAAATACTTACGAAACGCTAAAACGCACATCCTGCAACGGTTACAGCGATCGCAC
>NZ_JACJOR010000148.1:0-5338 GCF_014695615.1 Leptolyngbya sp. FACHB-711 | reverse complement strand
AGGATCACCGCAACATCAAGCGATTGACTCAACCAAGGATGGGATTCGGCTCATTCAACACGGCAAGACGAACCCTAAGCGGAGTTGAAGCAATGAGTCTGACTCGCAAAGGACAAGCCAAGGGAATTAGCAAAGGGGACAGTGTGTCTCAAATAAAATTGATTGAAGTACTCTTTGGAAGTAACGCTTAACGGAACGTGAACGAGATACTTCGTTTGTTACTAAAAAGTATTTGCGACACAACCGCCCGTGGATTTGCTCATTTCGTATGGCAACGAATCCCAGAGAACCTTGATCCTTGGCTTGAGTAAGCTGTCGAGAACACTTTAACCCAGTTCCAGAAGTTTACGCGTAGTTTACAGGAGGATTATGAGGTAGTCAAAGCAGGAATCACATTAGAAACAAGCAATAGAAAAGTTAAAGAACAAATTAACCGAGATGTTGGAATGTCAGATGTATGGACGGGAGTAACGACTATGGATGCAATGACTCTCTTTAACACAACGGGTAAATCACGGTGTGCTGGGTGGAGGTGACAGTCAATTGGATATCCCTAGTTGCCCGATCTAACTTCCAGCTTTCGACTCTAAGCTGCGTAGGGTTTCATTCTGTTTACCACGTAGTGACTTCTTCGAAGCTTATCTGCACTGCGCAATTTTTACCTTGAGCTTTCGCTTGATATAGCCCTTGATCGGCGGCAGAGATTAAGGTAGCAGGAGATAACTGGCTATGAGGAATGAGCGTGGTCATCCCAAAGCTGAGGGTTATCCATTCACGAACCTGAGAATTGGGATGGGGCAGTTTCAATGCATTGATGTTCGTTTGAATTGCGTCAATGATAGCGATCGCTCCATCAACATCAGTATTGGGTAAAATGACTGCAAACTCTTCTCCACCGTAGCGAGCCACTAAATCAGCAGGACGCTTAGCCGCTTGCATAATGGCACTGGCAACTTGCCGCAACACATCGTCACCTGCTAAATGTCCATGCGTATCGTTATAGAGTTTGAAGCAATCAACATCACACAAGATTAGCGATAATGGTGCTTGCTCTCGTGCTAGCCGTTGCCAATCTGCGTTAAGTCTATCGTCAAAGCAGCGGCGATTTGCGACTTGGGTTAATCCATCGACCGAAGCAAGACGTTGAAGTTCTTGATTGGCGGTTTGTAATTGATGATACAATTCTGATTGCTGAATGGCGATCGCTGCCTGACCTGCAAGCTGGTTGAACAAATTAATTTCCGATTGTCGCCATTGTCGTGTGTTATAGCATTGGTGAGCAATCAACAGTCCCCACAGCCGCTCTTTTTGCAAAATCGGCACAATTAAATCTGCCCGGATTTGCAAACTCCTGAGCAATTCAATATGACATGGTGATAGCCCTGCTGTTTCAATGTTTTCGATCGCTCGGCTATTGCCCTGTTGGTAATAAGCAGCCTGGGTAGATTGAAAGCAAGTATCCATCACATGAAAGCCCAAAATGGATGGACATCCTTCTGCTAAAGATTCTACAGCGACTAACCCGCTCCAATCTGGCTCAAACTGATAGATGACGACTCGGTCTACCTCAAACCATTGTCGAACTTCATCTGCGGTAGTTTGTAGAATCTCGTTCAACTCCAACGACTGTCGAATACGTTGTGTGACAGCCGCCACAATGCGTTCAGACTCACTCTGGTGTCTAACTTGCTGCTCAACTAGCTGACAAGATGTTGTTGCCATTATGGTGCTGGTATTCAAGCGAGGAGTAGCCTTGACTGGCACAGCACTCGGCTTGGCAATGAGATAGCCTTGAGCGAAGGTTGCACCTCTTGCTTGCAGCCAGTTCAGTTCTTCAACGCACTCAATGCCCTCCGCAACTGTCTGAATGTTCAGCTTCTGAGCGATTTCCAGAAGTTTTTCGGTAATAGAAGCTTTGTAAAGGTCTTGATGGACATTTCGAATTAGCTCCATATCCAACTTAATGAAATCGGGGCGCACCTGATGCAGCAAGTTTAAGCTGGAATATCCAGAGCCCAGATCATCCAGTGCCACAGAAAAGCCAGCATCCCGGTAATAGCTCAGAACCGTTCTGAGGTGCTCTAAGTCTTGCGGGTTGTCTGACTCCACTACTTCAAACACAATCCGTTCATGGGTAATTCCAGCTCGGTCGATCGCCTCTACAGTGCTACGCAAGCAAGACACAGGATCATAGAGAGCTGTTGGGGCAAAGTTGATGAAAATGCGTCCTGTTAATTGATGATGGTTTGCTTGAGCGATCGTGCTGAGGCGAGCAACGCGATCCAATTGGGGCAGTAACCCAGCTTCCGTTGCGAGATCCAAAATTGGTCCTGGCATCACCAAGTTGCCCTGCTCATCAATTCCGCGCAGCAGCGATTCATACCCATAAATCCGAGACGTGTCTTGAATGAAGACAATTGGTTGAAAATGGCTTGTGAAGCGTTCAGTTGCCAGCATGTCAACCAGCCAGTCGGACTGACCGAATTTGATGAAGCGTTGCAGGGAGGCAATGTCACTAAAATCTTGCAGTTGGGGCTGAACTGTCCCTCGAATAAACAAAACTTGTGTTTCTCTCAATTCCCTGGGTGCTATGATACGGGCTACGCTACGCGCAATTTCTTGAGCCTGTCCTGGTTGACTGGTTGACAGGTCAAGCTCAAACCTGGTCGCTCTTGCATCAGTTCAAACTCGATCGCTGCCTGCTTTAAGTAAGGAACAACTTTTGTCAAGGTATGGGGAACTGGAAACCAGAGAAAAAGCTGACCTGCTTCTCCGGCGTGGCATCGCACAAGATTACGACAGGCACAAGTTTTAGAGAAAGATGCCATAAGTAAGCCCAGGATTAATCCATATTTCCTTCAGTGTTCCCATCCAACTGTTTAAAGGAAATGAACGAAGCATCATCTGCATGAAGACTTGATGAATGTAGCAACTTGGCTCCTAAGAAACAAGACCCTCCTGGTTGGCTTGACCTGAATCTAAGTAGCTCAACCAAATAAAACGTAAGATAGAGTGGATGTGGTTACCTTAAATTATGCCTGCTGCCCTACAAATTTGCCTCAGCGCAGAAGAGGATCGCCCTTTGCGCGAACTCAGCTACGCCGACGGAGTTCCAGAACGAGTCAAACAACGGGCGAGTGCCCTGCGACTTAATGCAGCAGGCTGGAGGACGAATCAAATTGCTCAGCATCTCGATTAGGCACCGCAAACTGTAAGAGAAACAATCCGTCGCTGGCAAGTTGGTGGGTTAGGGGGATTATGGGAAGCATCCGGTCGAGGTAGACATCGACGATGGAGTGAGGCGGATTGGCAAGCCATCGCGCAATGGGTCAAGGAACCCCGGCGTTATAGTGCTGCTCAACTGAGCTAGAAACTCGCGAGTGAGCGGCAAGTTGAATTGGGCAAAGAACAAGTTCGGCGACTTCTCAAAAAAAATTACACCTGGAAAAGGATTCGGCAGAGTCCTCCGACTGAGACGACGACCCCTCAGTATCAAGCCAAGCGGAGTGATTGGGAGATGCTGAAGCAATGGGCCCAGTTAGGTGTGGTCTGTCTCAAGTACCTCGACGAGTCCGGCTGTTGCCAGAGCGAGATCGTGTGACTACGCTTACAGCCTACGGGGGCAACAAAAGCAGGTGAAGCAACGCAAACGTAGCGGCAGACGGATTAACATCCTGGGCATTTGGTATCCCAAAGAGCAGTTTGACGATGCGCTGATGCTAGGAAGCCTGAAGAGTGCAACCTTCCTCAAGCTGCTGGATTGGCAAGCGGCCAAAGCCCAACAGCATTACCAACAAACCGGACAACTCACCGTAATTGTGCTCGACAATGCTTCCGTTCATCGCAGCAAACTGGCTCAACAACAGCAACCACACTGGCAACAACAAGGCTTACTACTCTTTTTCTTGCCTCCTTACAGTCCTCCGATGAATCGTATCGAGGATGAGTGGTGACAACTGAAACGCACGGAATTAGCCAGTCGAGTATTTGACGATGAGGTCGATTTAGCTGATGCGATTATGGAGGGCATTGAGAACAGGGGGAGGAACAGCGGCTACCCGGTAGAACGTTTTAAGTTTTATTAGGTTGCCCTACTTATCTCGTTAAATACTGGAGATAGAAGCCGAACCCGATGTGCCAAATTATATAATTTCCGAAACGCACGAGGACAGCACCTAACAAGCCATAGAATCGGAAACAGACTGCTGAAGCGAAGTTGAAGGCATAAGCATGAATTGCGTAAGCAGCGAAGGAGAACCCCCCAATCTCGCCGCCTGCCAACTGCATCAACGGAATGCCCTGAATAATCGGCTCAACAGCGGAAGTAAGCACAGCCAAGATCCAAAAGATTTTGTTTTGCGCACGACCCTTCAGGAAAACAGAAGATCCAAGCCAAAGAATGATCGGAATGGGTATTATGCGGAACACAGACTCTAATTTGATCGCTCCTCCTGTATAGACGAACAGGGACCCTGGGAAGCCAACATTAAAATCACTCCCCACCTTGGCTGCCAGAATACTTGTAGCTCCTGTTATTTGATCGATCAAAATAGCGCAGGTGCCGAAGGCTACGCCTACAAACATAGGAAGCAACAGTCGCTGTTTAACCGAAATGCGGCTGTCCCATGCTGCGGGAAAACCACTCTGCTGCATGCACCAGATCGCGGCTAAACCCACCAATGTGAACACGAGGTGTGTAATCCACGTATCCGGCTCTATGGGACGACCCCCCGAAGGAATTGTGGCGTGGAGCACATCCGTGACAGCCCATAGGAGCATGAGAGAGAGCCATACAAATGACGAGTTAAGGTAGCGCTGAGCGAATGTGTTCGGTTTGGTTGTAAGCCTCAGTGCCGCATATCTACCTTCAGATCTCACTGGTTTGTGATGCGATTGTTTCCGTTCCATATATACTCCTTGCAACAAAGTTTAGGTTTGGTTGGATAACATCAACTACCCCGGAACCGCAGGTACATCTCGGAGCAAGTCGGGTTCATTGTGTATAAAGGTAATTTGCAATGTCCCTACTAGCTCCTTTTGTCCTTGGGCTGTGTCAGTAGGCATCAGCTGCTCCAGGCTTTCCTGGCTAAGCTGTAGCCCGGTTGCTTGCAAAGATGTAGCAAGTTTATCTAAGTTGGCGATCGACACTTCAAAGTTGATGCAGATTAATATGTTCGAGTAAAGGTGAAAGTCGGTGATCCAGGCTCCTGCTTGGTTAA
Source organism: Leptolyngbya sp. FACHB-711 (assembly GCF_014695615.1). Classification (NCBI taxonomy): domain Bacteria; kingdom Bacillati; phylum Cyanobacteriota; class Cyanophyceae; order Leptolyngbyales; family Leptolyngbyaceae; genus Leptolyngbya; species Leptolyngbya sp. FACHB-711. The sequence goes on along the minus strand of NZ_JACJOR010000148.1, from coordinate 119 downwards.
TTGCCTCACTCACACAATCAGTCATCTGAATTCGATCTACTCTGGTAAACCCAGAAAGGCGTAAAAATTGTCGCGAAACCATAATTAACCCCATTAGAATCAGTTCCAGAATATAAAGG
>NZ_JACJOR010000147.1:0-3356 GCF_014695615.1 Leptolyngbya sp. FACHB-711 | reverse complement strand
GTCTCCGTCTGCATCGGCTGTAAAGCGAATCGAGCCGCCGGAACTAGGGACAAACGACAGGGTGGCGATCGAGGGAGAAACCGTGATGTTGTTGGTGGCTTCTAGAATGATATCGGCAGTCTGAGCCGTGAGCGTAGCTGCGTCGATCGTGATATCGCCTGCAAATTCGCCTGCCAAAATATCTGGCAAAGCGGTGTCCGTACCGGGAGTCGTGGGGGCTGTGTCAGAAATCAGAATATTGGTTGGGTCAAGCAGGAGTGTGCCTAGACGACCGTTTGCTGCACTTAGGTTGACCTGTCCGGCAAAGGTAAGCTGCCCCCGGCTCGATACTTCCGCAAAGCCCCCGTTTCCGCCTGTTGCGCCCCCCGTCGCGCTGATGTTGCCAAAGAATTGCGTCCCCTGCTCTGACCAAATGATGACCTGTCCTCCGTTGCCTGCTGCCGTTGCGGAGTTGGCATTTGCAGCCAGGCTAGAACTGGGATCAACATAAACAATCTGAGACTGGGGTAATGTACCTGTGCCTTGCAGGTTGCCGCCGACCCGGATTCTTCCACCTGTCGCGCTCGATGCATCCAAACTGGCATCCAGCAGGGCAATTCGATCGCCCACCACCGTAATTTCAGAACTTGCGGGTGTTCCTAACGTTGCTGCATTCAGGGTTCCAGAGACGATCGCCGTTCCGGGCTGTGTGGGAATCACTGTTCCCGACCCGCGAAGCTGCACCGTCCCGTCGGGCTGGACGATTAGATCGGTTGCGCTTTGAAGCTCTTCGCCACCGGTAAGCAGGGACGGCAGGGAAAGTGGACTGGTTGGAAGCGGGGCATCGGTAGCATTTGCTGAACTTTCAGTGGGCAGTTCCAGGCTGAGCAGCGATCCGGTTTGGCTAAGGCGCACTCGACGGGTTCCAGGTACGGCGGCGATCGTCAAATTTCCCCCTGGTGCAGCAATTTCGCCGGTGTTCACCACAGTTCCGCCCAGCAGCGTCAGAGATTGTCCCTCAGTAACCGTTAGATTGCCAGAGTTCACGATCGCCCCCGGCTGAGTCAGGGCAAAGTCAAACCCGATCGGCTCGCCTATCAGCGCGGCATAGTCAGGGCGACCAACGTTGCTCAGCCAACTGTTAGCAAAGCCAATTCCCGTTGCGGTTGTAGCCGTAAACGCTGCTGGAACATCGAGCCGTGCATTTCGCCCAAAAATAATCCCTGCCGGATTGATCAGATAGAGATTAGAATTACCGCCCGACACGCGTAAAATGCCGTCAATCAGCGAAGCATCGCCGCCCCGAATCCGAGCCAGAATATTACGAATCGCCGGATCAGACTGAAAGTTAGCAATCTGTTCTCGGCTCAGCCCAAACCGCTCAAAGCTGTGAAATAAATTTCTGCCGTCCCGCGATCGTCGTCCCCCCTCGATATCAAAACGATTGCCACGCTGCCGTACCTGCGTTCGAGTTCCATCATTTGCCGGAGCAATGCGCTGCGCCAGAACCGGAGAAGCAGTAAAGATTGCCAGCAGCACCAGCAGCAGCCGAAAAGCCGGGGGGCAGGAAGTCTTAGACATGGGGCATCAGGTCTAGTCAGAACAGCTCAGAAAAGCTTTGAAAAGCAACGATGATTGCCCAAACCACCTTTCTAGCCCTCTAATTTTGGGGAAACCGAGTTCTCCTTTGGCTTCTCAAAGTTCCCCGAAGTTGGGGGATTTAGGAGGCGATGTTGAACCTCGAACACTTCTCAGACAGCTTCTCCCTCTTACGTTACGTTAGGCGATCGGGTGATTCCGTACAAACGCGCAAAAAATTAATGCAGGACAGCTTCAGGATTTGATCCATTGGTTTTAGGGTGAGGTTCGCTAAAGTAATGCGTGATGTGAACGACCAACCTCACCCTTGACTGCCCTAACTCCCTTGACTGCCCCCAATCCGCCAACCTCCTGGCACGGACACCTTGAATTAGACTACGCCCAACGCGAGGAAAAGACGATTCTCGATCGCGTCTTTGTCCAGGCTCCTCTGAAAGTGCAGCGTCCTTTTTATCCTGAAGCCGGAACCTGTCATACCGTGATGCTGCATACGGCGGGAGGCATTGTGGGGGGCGATTGGCTCTCGCTGCAAATCAACCTTCAGCCCCAGACTCACGCCCTGCTTACCTCTGCGGCGGCTGCCAAAGTCTATCGCAGTAACGGTCAAGAGGCACAGCAAATCACGCACATCAAAATCGGCGCATCTGCCTGTCTGGAATGGTTTCCGCAGGAGACGATCGTGTTTGACGGGGCGCAGTATGCTCAGCAGCTCAAAGTCGAGCTAGAACCAGGCGCAATCTGGATGGGTTGGGACATTACCCGGTTAGGACGCAGTGCCCGAGGCGAACGGTTTAACGGAGGCTACTGGCGCTCGAAAACCGAAGTCTGGCAAAACGAGCGGCTGTTGTGGATTGACCCGCAAGGCATTCAGGGCGGACATGAGATGATGACGAGCCTGCACGGACTCGCCGGATACCCCGTGATCGGCAGCTTTGTGTTCATCGGACGCGAAGTTTCCCCCGATCGAGTTAAGGCGGCAAGAACTGCATGGTATCCCGAAGGCAAAGAACCCGAAGATTCTATTTCCCTGCATGAATCAGCCAATCAAGTCGGAGTGACTCGCCTCACCGCCGGATTGCTCTGCCGCTATCGCGGAAACTCTACTCTAGAAGCCAGAAAATGGTTTATGCGGGTCTGGGAACTGGTGCGGCAGGAGGAGTTGGGGCGATCGATTTGTGTGCCGAGGGTGTGGCAGATTTAGGGGGCAATGCAGAATCTCCACTGATCAAACAACCTCTGAGGGAGTGCAATGTGAAAATTGTCGAAGTGACGCAACATGATTTCAATGAATGGCTGAATTTAGCGTTGAAACTCTGGTCAGACGATTTTGCTGAAGCAATGCAGATTACTTTGACAGAAATTCTCCAATCCCCTCGTCAGGCAGGTTTCCTGATTAGAAATGATGCTGGAACCGCGATCGGTTTTATGAATCTTTCGCTTCGATCGGACTATGTACCAGGGGCGAGTCGCAGCCCGGTTGCTTATATCGAAGGAATTTATGTGGAAGATGAATACCGCAAACAGGGAGTCGGTACGGCTTTAATTCACTATGCCGAACAGTGGGCACTGGAGCATGGCTGTGTAGAACTCGCTTCAGACGCTTTACTCGACAACGCTATAAGCCATGAATTTCACAGCAAAATGGGGTTTCAGGAAGTAGAACGGGTTGTCGCCTACATCAAACCCATTCTTTAAACTCATTCCTTTGCCCAACGAATGCTGTTCTCGCTCCGCCACTCCCCCATAATAAAAGAAGAAATGTAAACAGATGTTTCACG
>NZ_JACJOR010000146.1:0-15167 GCF_014695615.1 Leptolyngbya sp. FACHB-711 | reverse complement strand
ATGGTTTATCTGACAGAAGGGAAATTTCTAGCTTTTTGGGAGTTGATATTCATCGGCACCGAGGCGCAACGCGTCTTCTTTCTTGTCGGGAGACGTGGTGAAGACAACAACGTGCGCTCCCATCGCATGAGCCAGCTTCACACCCATGTGTCCCAAGCCGCCCAGACCGACCACGCCGACTTTCTTACCCTCTGTGACGCCCCAATGACGGAGTGGCGAATACGTGGTGATGCCTGCACACAGGAGCGGCGCAACTCCAGCCAGCTCAAGGTTGTCAGGAACGCGCAGCACAAAGCGTTGATCAACAACAATGCTATTGGAATAGCCACCATAGGTAACTGGAGCAGTCTTGTGCTTGTCTGGAGAGTTGTAGGTGAAGATTGCATTTTGGCAAAACTGCTCAGAGCCAGCCTTGCAATTGGGACAGTGCCCATCTGAATCGACCATACAGCCAACTCCCACGACATCACCGGACTTGAATTTAGTGACTGCCGAGCCAACCTCAGTGACCCGTCCGACAATCTCATGCCCCGGAACGATCGGATAAGTCGTGGACATAAAATCGCTCCACTCGTCCCGCACTGAATGAACATCGGAGTGACAGATGCCGCAGAAGAGAATTTCAATTTGTACGTCCTGTTCGGTGGGATCGCGCCGTGCAATCGTGTCGGAGGCTAATGGCGATGCGGCACTGGCAGCGGAGTAAGCTTTGGTGTTGTACATGAATCAATGCTCCTAGTTGTTTATTTTTGGTATATGGTACTGTTCATCGCTGACTTCGAGTACCGCCTGCGGGGCGATCTGAGTCATGCCGTTAGCGGTGGTGAATGGTGACAATGTTTTTTGTCATGCGGTTAAGGGTCGATCGGGTTGGCGGCCATTACTGCACCGTTTGACCACCGTCGATGACCATCGCGTGTCCAACCATGAAGGCAGCCGCATCCGAACATAGCCAAACCACTGCCGCAGCAATCTCCTCAGGCTTGCCCATCCGGCCAATCGGCTCCTCCGCAATGACCTGCGCTCGCCCTTCGTTTGTGCCGCCCGTGAAGCGACCCATCATGGGGGTATCGATGTAGCCGGGACAGACGGCGTTGATGTGGATGTTCTGCGCGGCGTAGTCGAGGGCTGCCGCCTTGGTGAGACCAATCACCCCATGCTTCGCGGCAGTGTACGCGGGACTGCCCTTGATGCCAATGATTCCTGCCCCCGATGAGGTGTTGACGATCGCGCCACCGCCCTGTTTAAGGATCAGCGGGATCTCGTGCTTCATGCACAGGAAAACACCGCGCAGGTTGATGTCGATGATCCGATTCCACTCCTCTTCCTCGTATTCCGCAGTCGGAGCCGGATTTCTCGGCTCAATGCCTGCATTGTTAAAGGCGAAGTCCAGCCGCCCGAAAGCCTCAACGGTTTTGTCCAGAGCCGCCTTTACGTCCTCGCTTCGTGTTACGTCGCACTGGACAGCAATTGCCTGTCCACCCTGGTCTTCGATCAGGCGTACCATTTCTTGATTACCCTGTTCTGAAATGTCAGCAGCTACGACCTTAGCACCTTCACGAGCAAACGCCAGCGCCGCCTCGCGACCAATGCCACTTGCTGCTCCGGTAACAAACGCAACTTTTCCTGTGAAGTTTCCATTCTTGTTCGTCGTCATTATTTTTCTCCTTTAATTTTTCACCTAACAATCACCTAACCTGCTCCTCGCGCCTGTAATAACGGCTTTTTCTTTGGTGTTGTTGCTCATTATTTCTCCTTACTCGGCATCGGATTCCTGTAAACCGATCTCCCGAACTTTGAATTCTTCCACGTCGGTCAACAAGAGATACTTTCTGATCAACTCTTCGTCAAACTCGGCACGGCGATTCATTTTGTTCAAGAGATTTCGTCGTTGCTCCAGCACTTCCAGGTAAATGGATTGATAGCCTTTTAGTGAGTTTTGCCAGACAAAATTTGATTCTTCGAGTTGGCGATCGAAAAACTTCAGATCGATTTCGAGCTTCGAGAACAAATTATCCAAATGTTCGTTTCGTGCGCGCTCTCCACTATATTTTTCTTCCAGGAAGCGAAGCGAAGCCAGCGCTAATTTCTTTTGAATGATAATTTCCTGCTTTTGTTCAGGGATGAGAGTAAACCTATCCTTGGGTTTACTTTGTGGACCAGCCAGGGAAGCGTTAATCCTTGAAAAACCAGGGTGATTAGAATAACGACAAACGTGATAAAGAGAATGAGGTCACGATAGGGAAACGGTTGTCCTGCTTGAGTGAGGATCGGGACGGAAAGTGCAGATGCCAGCGATACCACGCCGCGCATTCCTGTCCAGCCGAAAATCAGGGGACCTTGCCATCCCGGATTCGGGTCTGACACCGTGATAAAACGGCTCATGACTCTCATCAAAACCGACGTTCCAAAGGTGCAAAGCAGCCTGGTGACGATCAGTACGAAAGTGATGATCAAGCCGTACCAAACGGCACTGCCGAAACTAATCTCTCCGGGCTGCCGAGTGACAAACGGCAATTCGAGTCCGATGAGCAAAAAAATCAACCCGTTTAAGACAAGACCAGATTCGTCCATACATTTAAGCCTTCAACCCGGCTCCGGTAACTCAGCAGGCTATTGCGCTTGCTGGATAAGAACAGTCCACCACTGACGACCGCTAGCACGCCCGAAACATTAAAGTGTTCGGCAAAATAATACATGCAGTAGGGTGCGACTAGTGTTAAAACAATCTCGATGCTGGATGTTGTGGGCAATAAACGGCGAATGCCGTAGAAAATCAACCCGACAATGAGTCCGATCAAGATTCCCATTAAAATAACGAGAACGAAGTTGACGGCTGCCTCTTGAAAATGGAACTGTCCGGTGAGGACTGCCGCCAACGCAAAGCGAAACACAATCAGCGACGAGGCATCGTTGAGCAAGCTTTCGCCTTCGACAATGCTCACCAGCGATTTCGGCACGTTGACCCGCTGCATGATCGTCGTTGCGGAAACAGCATCAGGCGGTGAGATAATGCCACCCAAAAGAAAGCCCAGCGCTAACGTAAAACCGGGAATCAACGCACTGGAGACCACTGCGATCACGCATGACGTTAAGATGACGATCGGAAACGCAAACCCGATGATTAGCCCTCGCCATTTCCAGAATTCTTTCCACGAGACTTGCCATGCCGCTTCATAGAGCAGGGGTGGAAGAAAAATCAGGAAAACCAGTTCCGGGTTGATGGTGATATTTGAAAACGGAGCGATGAAACTTAGCGCGAGCCCGCCCAATACGAGCACGATCGGGTAAGCCAGTCGCAGTTTATCAGCGATCATGACCAGTCCAAGAATGATCAGGATGAGGCAAACATATTGAATGAAAATGCCTTGCATGAAACGAATTTTGCAGAGAAGTGAAGGTTTACGGACATGATATGCGGTTATTCTTTGGTGTAGACCCGATCGTCGAAATTTCTAAACTGCTATTTCCAAGTTTTCGTTTTTGCATGATTCCTCAGTTAAGGGGAATTAGAAGCCCTGCTATCGTTCGTTGTTAAACGCCGTGTGAGCCAGATCAAACGGGAGCGCAGTGATTCTAAATGTCAAGTTTTACGGTACTCAACCGTTTCACCATTTCCGGATCACGATGGTCGAAGAAGCTGGTAACCCTCGTGTCTAGCGAGATAATCTCATCCATATCTTTAGGGCTGAGTTCAAAATCGAAAATGTTGAAGTTCTCAACAATTCTTTCCTGTCGAACGGATTTTGGAATCACAACGACTCCTCGTTGGGTCAGCCAGCGCAGAATCACTTGAGCAACAGTTTTCTTGTATTTCTCAGCGATCGCAAGCAGCAGTTCATTTTTGAAAATGTTGTTCTTGCCTTCAGCAAACGGTCCCCAGGATTCGATCTGCACCTTGTTTTCCTGTAAAAACTTCTGGGTTTCAATTTGCTGATTGAATGGATGAGTTTCGATCTGATTGACCGCAGGAATCACTTCGTTATGAACCAGCATATCCATCAATCGATCGGGTTGGAAGTTGCTGACACCAATGGCTCTAATCTTGCCTTCTTGATACAGTTCTTCCATCGCTCGCCACGAGCCATAGACATCGCCATAGGGCTGATGAATCAGATAGAGATCCAGATAATCTAAGTGCAATCGCTTGAGCGATCGCTCAAACGCCTTCTTTGTGTTTTCGTAGCCAGTATCCTGAATCCAAAGTTTGGTAGTGACAAAGATCTCTTCCCTTGGTACACCACTTCTTTGAATGGCTGTGCCAACAGCTTCTTCGTTTTGATAAGCAGCGGCGGTATCAATCAAACGATAGCCTGCACAGATGGCTTCATATACGCTTCTTTGACACTCTTCGAGGTCAGCGATCTGAAAAACACCGAATCCTAAAATGGGCATCTCAACGCCATTATTCAGTACAACCTTTTGCATTGTTTCTCTCCAATTTTTGCTGTTTTCTTAAATGAGCTATCATTCAACCTGCGACCGACTGAGGTGCTGATTGAAAAAGGAGGCAAGCTTGTCCCAAGGAATAAGGTTCACTCGATCGTACAAATCGACATGTCCCGCGTTTGGAACAATGTAGAGTTCCTTTGGTTCGGCGGCGCGTTGATAGGCATCTTCGCTGAACTCCCTGGAATGGGCATTGTCACCCGTGATGAACAGCATGGGACGGGGCGAAATCGTCTCAATATCATTGAACGGGTAGAAGTTCAGGAATTTGACGTTGCTGGTCAGCGTCGGATGGGTTGTCAGTTGCGGCGACGAACCTTCGGGGGTGTATTCGCCCCTGGGAGTGCGGTAGAAGTCATAAAACTCACGCTCAATCGCGGTAGAGTTTTCATTCAGTTCATGCACCGTGCCGCTAGTGTATTGGGTTTCGCCGCCCGTGAACTCTGCATAGCGTTGTTCAGCCGCCGCTGCGATCGCTTGCTGCCTCTGTTCGAGGGTCGCAGAATGTCTCAGCCCGTTGCGGTTGGCTGCACCCATGTCATACATGCTGACCGTCGCGATCGCCTTCATGCGCGGGTCAATCTTGGCGGCGCTGATAACGAAGCTACCGCTGCCGCAAATCCCAAGAACGCCAATTCGATCTCTGTCAACGAGGGACTGGGTGCCCAGAAAATCGACCGCAGCACTGAAATCTTCAGCATAAATATCCGGTGCAACAACGTTGCGGGGCTGCCCTTCACTCTTGCCCCAGAAGGATAAATCAAGGGACAAGGTGATGAATCCTTGCTCAGCCAGCTTTTGGGCATACAGATTCGAGCTTTGTTCTTTGACTGCGCCCATTGGGTGCCCGACAATGATTGTTGGATGATTGGTGTTCTGATCCAAGTCTTTGGGAATGAAGAGATTCCCAACAGCCTGCATGTTGTATTGGTTTCTGAATGTAACTCTTTGCATCGTCACCTGGTCGCTTTGATAGAAATTGTCTGCTCCCTCGACCACAGCAGACTGCTGCACGGGTGTTTGGGAAGCCTCACGCGAGATGTAGGTTCTGTCGATCGCAAATGCTGCTGTTGTACAGATCGCACTCATCAAGAGAGTTGGTATTAGAACACGATGTTTCATGACTTTCTTTGTAAGTTTGGGTTGATCTAATGGGTTTACTTCGGTTCAATCGTCGCAAGCCGCTTCCTTGCTGTATCCGCTTTACTGCGATCGCAACTCGATCGTCACTTCTACAGAACCAGGCACATTCAATGCCTCGATGTCACCGTCAATTTTTCCGAGGATGACGAGTCCGTTTGAGTATCCAAAATCGTTGTAATACATCGCCAAATTTCCCCAGGGAGCGTAATACGCGATATCTCCAACCGCAGGATCACTACCCGAAGGGGCATCTTCTGTTGATAATCGTCTTGGCAAATCACTAACTTTTTCGGTGTTCGCGTGGTCTTCTAAAGTCAGCGTTAATGGCAGCAGGGAAATAAAATCCTGAGTGGTTTTGCTATCAATCAACGTAGCTGTCACAACTTCGTTTCTGACCCTGATGTTGATCTTCATCCTGTTTGCCTGCTCGGTTGATAGTTCAGTTGGTGTCTCTGACGGTATTTCCGACGGTATTTCTGACGAGGTGCTGCGGGTGATACTGTTGTCGGCACGGCAAGCTGAGGAACCAAAGACATTGCCAGGGCAAGGAGCAAAATTAGCATTCGCTTCTGAGCGTTTTTCCCTCTGTCAGGGGGGGATCTCAAAAACATCAGGATCTCCCCTCATACTGCTCGTCGCTGACCTGTTCCATCCAGTTCCCAGGGCTGCCGTTGAGCGCCTCCTGGATAGCGATGTGAGTCATGGCTGTGGTAGCTGTGGCTCCATGCCAATGTTTTACACGGGGCAGAATCCGGACGACGTCACCAGGTCTGATTTCCTGAATTTGACTACCCCACTGCTGAATCCAGCCAATTCCAGCCGTCACAATCAAGGCCTGCCCCAGAGGATGGGTGTGCCATGTGGTTCGGGCACCAGGCTCGAAGGTGACACTTGCGCCAAACGTGCGTGACGGATTCATGCGCTGGAAAAAGAGGATTGATGCGTACAGAACCCGTGAAATAGTCAGATGAGCCTTCAGTAGAAGACTGCTAACCATTCCGCGTGATTTCTACACTCTGTGGGCGATCGCCCAATGAAACTTGGGTATGACCTGCCTGTGCAAACCCCAAAGCTAAATAAGGATGCAATGACAGGTATCGTGAGCCGTTTCATTTTCGTTCCTCCATGTTTGTGCAACGCCCATGCAAAACTTTCCCACAGCAGCCTGCTGTGGATTGGATGATGCTTCCTATGCGATCGCTTCTCACAATCGCTCCAATCAACCTGCGTATTCCCTTTGATAAAAGTCCAGACGATTACAAGCAGTTGGAATCGTTTTTCATTGCTTTAACCTCATTCTAGGCATCCTGAAAGGCAAGCAATAGGATGATTGTCTAGAATGATTGTACAATCCTGCAAACTTGCACCAGCTTCCATCAAGTCACGCTAGATTTTATACAGGCTTAGCTGCCAAACCCTTTTCTACACCTTGATGTGTGCATAAATCGATTGGAACAGGCACAAGAAATGAACGCGACAAGAACGAGTGAAAAGCCCGGTAGAGCGTTGATAGACGACCCACAGGCAAAGCGTGAGAAAGACCGAGCGCAAGCTAACCGAGAGGAACTGACCGAGCGAATTGCACGGACGGTTAGTCACGATGGCGTGATTGAACCACTGAAAGGATTGCACGTCTATCGCACCTCCTACCCTTCAGAGTGCTTGCACAGTGTCTCGATTCCGTCCTTCTGTGTCATTGCTCAGGGCAGCAAAGAGGTGTTGTTGGGAAGCGATCGCTATCAGTACGATCCGATGCATTATTTGTTGGGAACGGTCGAACTGCCGATTGCCAGCCGAATTCTGGAAGCATCTCTAGAGAAACCATTTCTGAGCCTTCGTCTCGATCTCGACCCCACTCTGGTTGGTTCAGTCATGGTGGAGGCAGGCTATCCCTCCGCCCAAAGGGGTACCAGTGTCAAAGCGATCGATGTCAGTCCACTGGATGCGAATCTGCTGGATGCGACGGTGCGGTTTGTCAGACTTCTCGATTCTCCGGCTGAAGCCCATGTGCTGGCACCCCTGATTAAACGGGAAATTATCTACCGATTGTTGATGGGAGCGCAAGGCGAGCGGCTGCGTCAGATTGCCGTTCTGGGTGGCTACACGCACCACATTGCCAGAGCCGTCGATCGCCTTAGGAAAAACTTTAACCAACCGCTTCGGATTGAGGATATTGCCCACGAGCTTGGCATGAGTGTCTCAGGCTTTCACCATCATTTCAAATCGGTCACAGCGATGAGTCCCTTGCAGTTTCAGAAACAACTGCGGCTCCAAGAGGCTCGCCGTCTGATGCTGGGGCAAAACCTGGATGCAACTAGTGCGGCGTACCAAGTGGGGTATGACGATCCTTCACACTTCAACCGGGAGTATAAGCGGCAGTTTGGAGCACCACCCATGCGGGATGTGGAGCGGCTACGGGAAGTCGCAAAAATTGGTTGATGATCGACACCCGCTCATTGTGCATCCAGGTAATTGCCGTGCACTGGAAGCTGTGAGTGCTGGCTCCCTCAATCCCTAATCGCTTGAAGGCTGCCCGCAAAATCGCATCGTAGATACCAAACAAGGCTCGATCGCGCTGGGTTACTAATCCTTCTAAAAGAGACTCTTAAGGAGACGATCGCATTTGTATCTCTCGGCATGAAAGTCATCTAAGCGTAAGCCTAAACCCCACATACAAGGAGGTTTCGGAAAAATAAAATTCGCGCCATCAATTTGAAGACACTGGAGAGCATAAATTTCTGCTTGAAAATGGCTTACCGTTATCAGCTAAGATTTACCGTTCCGTTAAGCCTGAAAGCCCTATGTAGCAGGAGTTTTAGCGATCAAAAATCCGTGCTACGAACTTGAAAGCCCTTAGAGGCTTAAGTTGCCGTAGCTAAAGAATTTATTGTCGTAGAATAAAAATTTGGCGCCACGAATTTGATAGTGATATCTGGTAAGCTCTAAAAGACTCTAATATGGTAAAAATGACGAAATCTTTACCGTAAAAGGATTCCACACTTTACGATGTCGCGCCATGAATTTGAAAGCCGCGCCATTTTTTATGAAAACGTACAATCGGTAAGGGTATAGGTTGACCGTTGAGATGCTGCATCGGTCAGAGTGATGACACCGTGCTTAGTGATAGTCGTTGTCATATTATTCTGGCGGTGTAAGACGGGGCGTTGGTCATACTTCGCCTGTTTGAGGGTTGTTGGTTCTTGTCCGGTTCTCAAATCACAAATCTTGATCATCATGCAACATCGATCGCGGTCTTGGCCGGCACTGACCAGGAGTTGGTGATTAGGACTAAAGACGATCGCAGAAATTGCGTGTGCATGTCCCCGCAATGTTTGGATCCACTCAACTTGTGTTGTAGCCTCCTCTACGACTTGTACTGGGTCTGGAACGGAGCTGATTCTGGAATGTTACGGGGAGTTCCCAAAAGGCGGATGGCACGATTTTGATCGCTAGTGATTAACGTCTGCCCATCAGGCGTAAACGCGATCGTAGAGACGAGGTAACGATTACTGAACCAATTGTGATGAGTAGGGTTTGCTGACTGGGTCAGAGTATAGATGTTCTGTCCAGTTGCTACGTCCCAAAATGTCTGGGGTGTTTCTGCTGACGAGGCTTGTCCAAAAATACCAGTCGCTAAAGTTTTGCTATCAGGACTAAACACGAGGGCTGAAATGCGATCGCTGGAATTACTCAAGTTCAATGTATGAACAACTTCGCCTGTGGCAACCATCCATAGCTTGACCTCTGGTTCTGAATGGGCACTGGTTGCGAACCATTGTCCATCCGGGCTGATTGCCAACGCGATTGCTTCGCTGCAATGTCCCGGAACCCGCCGTACCGTGTGTCATCCTACATTAAGGCGGGCGAGACCAAGTCGCAATCAGGGCTGCTAGGGAAAAGTTAACTTCTTAGCACCGGGCTATATTCTAGGGCAGCGCGATCCCAATGTCCTAAATCCGCTGCTGCTTCGTAAGTGCTTTGCAAAAATAACAGCACCATTGCATCTGAATTGCTTGCCTGCCTTACTGCTTCATAGGGCAAGATAAACTCTTGCATTTCTGGACTAAAGAATGCCTCCTGAGGTTGCACTGAGTAGTCTTTGAACCCTTCGGGGGCGGGATAGGCGTAGGCGTAGAATAACGCTTCGATCGCGCCTTTGCCAAACCAGAATCCACAACTGCTCACCTCATGGGAGTAAGCCTCTCGCGTCACCCAATCTGCCATTCCTGGAACACCACCGGGATGTTCCGGCGCACGTCGCCCGGAGAATCGTGTCACTGCCAAATCAAAGCTACCCCAGAAGAAATGGACTGGGCTACACTTCCCCGCATAACGAGCGCGGAAAAGGGTTAGGAGCCGATCGCACTGTACCAGAATTCGCCAAAATCGTTGGGCACATTCTGCATCATAAGCCGCGTGTTCGTGATCCTGCTCAAAGGGAATCGGATCGGTTATTTCCTGGGGTACTGTCCAAATCTGTACCTCAATTCCAATCTCCTTGAGAGTCCTCATGACAGCTTGATAAAAATCAGCAACAGAGCGAGGAAAGAGTTCAACCGTTTTGGTAATCCCATCACTCGTTTCAATCAATGAATGATGATTGAGAAAATCAAAAGTGAGCTGAAAGGTGCGGGTCCCATAAGGAATCGCTGAAGTGGTCAGCCCCCGTGGCGTAACGTACAGAGTCGAATGCCACCAATGGTTCACTTTGGGAGCAAGAGACAACCGAATCTTGCCAATAATTTGTGTCCATAGATGAAGGGTTGTATTAGTATCTTGCCAAGCTGCGACGGGCAACGATGGCCAGATGTCAGTCAATGGAGATGGCATGGGTGTAGCCATGATAGAAACCTCTATGCAAATTAAAGGCAGATTCGGCAACCAACGCTAGCGCTATTTGTATCAAGGATATGTCTTGGGCGGAAGCTATCCAATTTTTGGCAACACATCTTGAAAAAGGATCCGCAAAAGTTGCCCGCCTTGAGGACGACTCCAATCTTGAGCCAGTTTAGCCATCAGCGTGTTGGTTGTGGTCAGCACAACCAACACGCTCCATCCGCCGCCGTGACATCTCCTCAGAAATATCAAAGGGGGAGCCTGAAGCATCCATCACAGCTTGCACGTTATAGCCCTCTTGACGGGCACTGATGGCAGGATAAACCAGGCACACATCGGTTATCACACCCGCCATAATAATGTTTTTACGATCGTGACGAATCACAGCTTTCTTAAACCCTGGATCATCCCAGGCATTCACGATTCCGGCTCGTCTAATTCGGGTTTGAAATGCTTCTGGCAAAATGTCTTGTAATTCTGGCATCAGTGGTCCCTGAAGGTTTTCCTGTTGGCCGCTGGTCAGCACTACCGGAATATTGAAAACTTTCGCTGTTTTTGCCAGAGCAAGGGTGTTTCGCTTCACAACCTCCAGGGGATATTTTTGATTAACTGCATGGTTCCAACTTGGTGATCAATGAGCAGCATGACTGAGTTCTCAGCCGTAAAAGAGATGTTCATTTTTGGCTCCTTCATTTTGAATACTAGAGGTCGATCGAGAATGATTTCTCAAGCGCTTGGATAGAGCCACTGGTAAAACAATTGCGTTAGTTGAGGCATTAGCAGATATGTGAGAATCCACACCACAATACCGATCGCAGTACACGGGTAGGGACACCGACAGAAACAGGATTGGCTTTCCATGAGCGTTGCCTAGAAATTTTGGCAAGCTTGGAAGAAGCGGAGCGATCGATTACCCAGCTTCAAGCAGAACCAAAGAGTAGACTTCGGTTGAATGCTCCCATGTCTTTTGGCACAATACATCTGGCACCAGCTCTACCGGACTTCTTGATGCAATATCCTGAGCTGGAGGTACAATTGACCCTCAACGATCGCTTTATTGACCCCATCGAAGAAGGGTTTGATATCACCATCCGCATTGCCAAACCCCAGGAAAGTTTGAGTCTGATTACTCATGTCATTACAACAGCTCAACGGGTTCTATGTGCCTCCCCAAACTATTTAGAGAGTCGTGGAGTTCCAACCCATCCTCGTGAACTGCAAAATCATTCCTGTTTGCATTATGGGCAGATTGGAGTTGAAGATCAGTGGATCTTGAGCGATCCTGATGGTGAGCAATGAGTTTCAGTAACTGGAGTCTTGTGTTCAAATAACAGAGAAGTCCTTCGAGATGCAGCCGTTCGAGGAATAGGCATTACATTGCTACCCATGTTCATTGTTAGTCATGAATTACAACAGGGACTGCTACAACTCGTTCTGCCTAAGTATCATCCATCAGAACTTTCAATTTCTGCCATTTATCCCGTCAGTCGCTATTTATCAACAAAGGTGTATTTGCTGGTTGATTTTCTTCAGGAAGGATTTGGTAATCAGCCTGATTGGAAGCCGTAGCCCAGACAGGATATTTTGGAGTACTGGCCAAAGGAGGCATTCATGAGTACAGGGCAAATAGCAGGTGCGATCGGAACACCCGCTTCTGAGATTGAAATTGATGCCTCCCTCGTTCACTCTCTTCTAGCAGCACAGTATCCTGACCTGGCACATTTGCCGCTCCATTCGGTCGGTGCAGGTTTGGGATAATGCCATGTTCCGATTGGGTGATCAGCTATGCGCCCGGCTTCCTCGTCGCAAGATTGCTGCCACTCTTATTGAACATGAGCAAACCTGGCTCCCACAATTATCCACTCTTCCCATTCCGATTCCAATTCCTTACAGATTAGGACATCTAGGACAAGGCTACCCCTGGAAATGGAGTATTTTGCCCTGGCCAGCAGGGGTAGCGGCAGATCAGCAAGAACCGAACTACAACTAAACACAGCGGTTTGCGGCTTTTTTGCGATCGCTTCATGTTCCTGCACCACCCAATACACCATCTAACCCATTTAGAGGTGTACCGTTGCATCAGCGAGCCACTTCTGTTAAGGAACGAATGCAGCGGTTAGAACAGAAAACAAATCTGATCACTCCAGATATCAAACACATTTGGAATCAAGCATTGGATGCACCAATGGATGTTGAAGCAACCTGGATACATAGCGATCTCCTTCCCTGTAATGTGTTAGTTGAGGCTGGTGTGATTACAGGCATTATTGATTGGGGAGACATTACAGCAGGCGATCGCGCAGCCGATTTGGCGGCAATCTGGATGCTCTTTTCCGATGTAAAAGTGCGTCAACAGGCGATTGCAGCCTATGCCAACGCTTCTGAAGCAACCCTGGAACGCGCTAGAGGATGGGCAGTGTTCTTTGATGCCATGCTACTGAATACAGGATTAGTCGATAACCCGCGGTTTGCTGCGATCGGAGAGAAGACATTGCGACTTATTACTGAGGATGTTTAAATCATTCATCCTGCTGACAGGCATCTAGAAGATTGTTTAGCTCTGTCAATACTCGAAGTGGATTTTTACCCCGCAAAGGAGCCGCAATTACGGCTTCATAAGGATTTCTGCCCATCTGTCGAACTGCCTGAACCGCTGCCTGCTGAGATAAGCCTCGTCCAACTACCAGCCATGCAGTTAGAATCTGTCCCGTTCGTCCAATTCCTCCCGAACAATGAACGACTGTTTTACGCTGACATTGATCTGACGCTAGGAGAAACGGCAAAATCGTGTGCTGAAGAGTTGTACGATCGCAAATCTCAAAGTCCGCAATCGCTGCCCAACAAACATTTTTAATTCCAAAGGCTTGTTTGTAGTAGCCCAACAAATCTGGGTAGCGAACAAGCTGGTCTTTGTCTAATAGACAGCAAACACGCTGAATCCCTTTACCTTTCATGAACGAGATCCAGGATTGGATTTGTACGTCTGTATATCCTGGTCTGGATGCTCCAAAAACAATGGATTCAGTTGAACAAGCCGCAGCAAATTTATACACAGTTCTGTTGATCTTCAGGTGATGATCTAATTCTAGATAACCAAGCAATGACTATAATTTGCTTATTTGAAGAACGGTAGCAAGTCATACTCCTGACGAATATCCAGGAGAGATCGATCCATCAACGGTTCAAAATTCAGAAAAGGTAACAGCTTCTGGCGATTTCGAGTTTTAAACCAAATCGGAATTAATTCTAGAACCACTCCAGGAAGTACTTTCAGAATTGAGCCATACAGCCAAAGAGTTCCCTTTTTTTTGATCATATCTTCGTACATCACATCAACAGCAGGGGAGTTTTTCATCTTGAGATAGGTCTGAAACGTACATTCACTCGTCCACCAAAACAAAGGAAGGATTTTCAATTCATCAAGCATTCCTGTGTCACAACCGTAGATGACATGACCCACATCATGGGCACGGAGAATTTTGGCAAAGTCTGAGGGTTGGGTTGCCGGATCGGTGATGTGGGGGTTGAGAGCATAATACTCTGCAAGTCCTTCTCGCAAGGTTTGGGTACTGTTTTTATCGATGTAGCGAGGACGTCGTTGCATAACTATTTCGATACGAAACTGTATCGTAAACTATAATAACATCTATGGCAGATCCCAATAAAAAATCACCTGGAAGACCTCGGAGTGCCGAGTCGCATCAGGCAATGCTGCAAGCGACCTTAGAGTTGCTGGCAGAGGTTGGTTTTGAAGCGATGAGTATTGAGGCGATCGCTACTCGTGCAGGAGTTGGCAAAACCACCATTTATCGGCGCTACAACAGCAAAGCAGAATTGGTGGCAGATGCGATCGAGAGTATTCGAGAAGAGATTGTCATCCCTGACACCGGGAGCCTTTGGGGTGATATGGATGCCTTGATTCAAAATGCAGCCCAGATCTCGCTTAATCCTTTAGGAAGGCAAACGGTTGCCATGATTATTAGCAGTGCGTCGAGCAATGCTGAATTTGCTCAAATCTATTGGACAAAATACTTGCATCCCCGACGAGAAGCATTTGCTGTTGTCCTGGAGCGAGCAAAGGCAAGACAGGAGGTGAAGCCTGATTTAGATCCAGGGTTAGTTTTCGACACCATGAGCAGCATCATGCTCTATGTCATGATATTCCAACCTACTTCTGACTCCTGGGAAACTTATGTGCGCCATGCTTTGGAACTTGTCCTCAAACAAATCTGATATTCATGACGCAACTTATGCTTTTGTCCGCTTGTTTTTATAGAACCCATTTGAGATCTATGTACTTGCTAACCGCTTGAGCATTAATCAGATAAAACACAGGTTGAGCTTGGCGGTGGCATGGTCAAGCGTTCGCTCAAAATTCTTAATCAAACTCTTGCACCGCTCCATCCAGGCATTCGACCGTTCTACTACCCACCGAGTCGCCACAGGGACAAATCCTGTTTTCCCCTGGGCTGCCTTTTGTGCCTTGGTCGGCTTCGGATCCAGTTCAAAGCGAATCTTGGTCATAATCTGTGGGTAAAGTTGCTGCAAGGCAGCAATGAGCTTATCGGGGTGATATCCGTGGTCAAGCAAGATTGTAATCTTAGGAATGTTAACGGGTTTAGTCCGAAAGTAATCGAGATTACGGCTCAATAGTTCAATTAACCCTTGGGCATCTGAAACATTGGCTTTAGTGCAGTGGGTGAAGCAGGGAAACTCTAGAGTATCAATGGCAAGATGAC
>NZ_JACJOR010000145.1:0-5122 GCF_014695615.1 Leptolyngbya sp. FACHB-711 | reverse complement strand
ATCCCAGAAACTATTATCAATGATGGAACAAAGAAACCTGCTGCCGCTAAAAAATTAGCAGTTTCTCAGATTCAGCTAGAACAGGCGTTAAAACAACTCTTCTTACCTAAAAGTCAGCAGGCACCCGAAACCGCACTATTCTACTTCTCTGGGCACGGACTCCCCGATACAGAAGGTCTCGATCTTGACAAAGGATATCTAGCCACTAGTGATACCGATCCTCATGTTCCTCGATCTGGGCTCTCGCTGCGATGGTTGCAGCAACTTCTATCTAAAAGCCCAATAAAGCAGCAAATCGTTTGGCTCGATTGCTGCCATAGTGGCAGTCTAATCATCAATGTTGAAGCCGCAAATCCCGGAAATGGCGAAAGCCGCGATCGCTGTTTTATTGCCTCTTCACGGGACTTTGAAAGCTCCTGGGAAGATCTTAATAGTCCTTACAGTGTCCTCACGAAAGCCCTGCTGGATGGGTTAGATCCCACTCGCTTGCCAGGGCGATGGATTGATACTTTTGCGCTGGTGGATTACATCAATCAAGCACTCAAAGGCGAATTACAAACCCCAGTCTGTACCAACTTTGGGGAGGCGATTAACCTAACAAGAACCTGGCAAGTTCCGAATCAGCCCAGCAACGATAGCCAGACTGATAGTGGCATCTGTCCTTACAAGGGGTTAGAGTTTTTTGATTGTAATGACGAAGACCCCAAATATTTCTTTGGGCGCGATCGCCTGATTGGACAATTGCTTGATCATGTCCGAACGAATAACTTCCTGGCACTGGTCGGTGCATCGGGGAATGGCAAATCGTCAGTGCTGCGAGCGGGGCTACTGCATCAACTGAAGCTAGGACGGCGGATTGCGGGAAGTGATCGCTGGCGGATTCGCATTACCCGTCCTGATCGCCAACCGATGCAAAACCTGGCACTTGCGTTTGTCGATGAGGGGTTATCGGATCTCGATCGTGCCGAAGCGTTAGGTCGTGCCACTGGATTGCTCAATGAAGGTGCATCAGGATTACAGCGATTGGTGCAAGCTGCTACGGCTCCGCGTGTCATTTTAGTCATTGATCAATTTGAGGAAGTATTCACTCGCTGCGACAGTGCTGAGGCGCGAGAACAGTTCTTCGCTTGTTTGATGGGGGCATTAGCAAGCACTGACGACAAACTTTGTTTGATCATTGCCATACGCGCTGATTTTGTCGGTAAATGTCTAGAACGTGATTATAGCGGGTTAGCAAACGGCCTTCGTCAGGATATGGTTCCTGTCTTACCTATGGAACCCAATGAACTCAAAGCAGCCACTTGCAAGCCTGCGGAACAAGTGGGACTGGAAATTGAACCAGCGCTGGTACCCGAAATTCTCAATGATATTACCGGAGCACCAGGAAGTTTGCCCTTGTTGCAATATACCTTGAAAGAACTTTGGCAGAAGCGTCAGGGAAACCGGCTTGTATTGTCTGCTTATCAAGCATTAGGGGGCATTAACGGCACTTTAGACCACCGTGCTACTGAGATCTATAACAGCTTTGATACGGTAGAACAGCGAACAGTGCAGCACATTTTCCAGCAGCTCACTCAGTTGGGTGAGGGAACAGAGGACACACGACGGCGCGTCTTTCAAGCGGATTTAGTCGCAGAACCTCAGCATCCTGCCGCACAGGTACAAACCGTCATTGATCGCTTATCTAGCCCTGAAAATCGTCTCTTAGTCACTAGCGAGGTAGTCAGCAAGGGGAATGAGTCCGATCGAATGGCAATCGTGGACGTAGCACATGAAGCATTGATTCGACATTGGAAACTGCTGCGGCAATGGATTGAACAAAACCGGGATCTACTCCGGCAACAGCGCAAAATCGAAGCGAACGCCGTTGCCTGGCGTGATCAGGGGAAAAAAGTGGGGTATCTATTGCAAGGACTACCCCTGACGGAAGCCATTCTCTTTAACAAACAACAACACGATCGCTTTCCCCTATCTGACCCTGCTAAACAGTTCATTCGGCAGAGTATTAAACAACGCCGATGGAATCGATTGAAAACAGCAAGTTGGTTAATCATCCCAGCATTGGTTGTCGTAGGCATAGTGGAGCATAGTCTGCATGAAGCCAGTGTCAAAGCTGACATTGCGCGATTGGATCAGGAAGGAACTTATGAAGAGAAACAAGCGGTCGAAGCCTTAGTTGAGGGATGTCATACCCAACAACAGATGAAGTGGCTTCTGCCTTACCTGACAGAACGACTGTTTGGAAATTGTCGCCCTATTTACCAAGCACCTTTAGAAAAAGCCGACCTCAACAGATCCAACCTCAGCTCCGCCCACCTCAGCAACGCCAACCTCAACAACGCTAACCTCAGTAACGCCCACCTCAACGATGCTAGCCTCTTCTCCGCCCACCTCAACAACGCTAACCTCAGCAACGCCGACCTCAGCAACGCTCAACTCTTCTCCGCCCACCTCAGCAACGCCGACCTCAACAGAGCCAACCTCAGCAACGCCCAGCTCAGCAAAGCCGACCTCAACAGAGCCAACCTCAGCAACGCCCACCTCTTCTCCGCCCACCTCAACAGAGCCAACCTCAGCAACGCCGACCTCAGCAACGCCCGCCTCAGCTACGCCAACCTCAGCTACGCCAACCTCAGCAACGCTAACCTCACCAACGCCGATTTTTCCAACAGCATTTTGCTGGCAACCGATTTGCGGAACACAAAAAATTTGAAACTTGCACAACTGACTGGAAAAACTCCACCACTTCTATGTAACGTAGCACTTCCAGATTCCCTCACAGAGGTTGACCCCAATCGAGACTGTGACCAAATGCCTCAAGTCTTGGCAAAGCGATACACGGTTTCTCTAGGAGAAGCAACTCAATGGGTTAATGAAGCTAAACAAAAACAATGGGACTGATTCAAGTGAATGCTTTGTTACCTGGTTTTCGTAGCGAAGAGTTGGGGGGGGTATTGGCAGCGCAAATATCAGCGGTGCCTCAGTAGAGTTAAGTAAGGCTGAGAACCTTCCTGGTTCTGGTTCTGGGGCGGAGATTGCCAGTGGATCACCTGGTTGATTTTGATTACTTAAAGGCAGGGAAGATCCAACCGATTCAGCGCGTTCTCGCTTGACATTCCGCCTGTTTAGAATGGCGATCGACTCCTGCCAGCAGGTAAGATTCAATCGATAAACTCTCAGCTTTTCCCCCTCATGCCCCGGAATCGACCTCGACCAGCGGAACTCAACTTTGGTGCCAAGCTGCGACAGAAGCTGATGAACAATCTGCACATCACTCATGCCCTCTGTAATGGTGAGATTGAGGGCTTGCTTGATCTGGGCTGCCCACTCTCGCGCTTTGCAAGCATAGGGATAAAGGTCATCCTTAGTCCATTCTTTGTCCGGGTTCAGGAAATCTATCAACCCCAGCCGCTCCCGCAGTGCCCGCCGTAGTTCGGCATTAGAAATGTCCCATGGACAGAGCGATTGATTCCATTTCAGTTGATTCTCCAACGCTTTCACTGTGCGATCGACTGCCACTCCCGGATAGAGCAATTCCTCTAAGCTCCGCAGTTCCCCGCGCCGTCGCCCCTCTTTATCTGCCAGTATGTCTTCAACTGTTAGCTCCTCCAGGCAGTAAAACTCTTTCAGGTAGAACTTGGCGATCGCCCGCTGCTGCTCTGGGGCAATACTCTCCTGAGCCTCCAGTTGCAATACTTCGCTGATCGTCAAATCGTCTGCTGCCACCATGCTCTCTGCGTCCAACTGCCGTAACTCATCGCGAGCAATCTTCAACAGTTTACCAATGCCACCGTTCGACTCCCGGTTCTCGATCGCCACCTGATTGCCCTCAAAGCGGAGCCGCATGATCAACGCCTCTCGCAAATGCAGCATCGATCGATGCTGAGCGGCGGCAATGCGGCAGTAAAGGTCGAGATGGGGATCAGCCTGCCAGTCGTAAGTTCTAAGGTCTGGGATATCTTCCCGCAGGGATGAGCGGATCAAGCTCACGGTGGCGGAGGTGCGGCTTTGCAGATGGTTTTTAAGCTCCAGCGAATTCGTAGACCGGGACGCTTTGCTATAGTTGCTGCCCCGTTTGGCACACCAAACCACCCGCTCCACTGGCTCTCGGACTCGCCCTAACGCTTGTGCCATATCGGCATCCGTGGAACTGACGCCGCTGAAGATGCCGTAGACTCTGGCAATGATGCCCTGCGTTTCGATGCTAACCCCTGTAGACAGGGAGGGGGAGGAGATTACGACATCGAACCCACCCTGCTCCAGCACGGAGTCTGGATTCTGGATAAAGGCTCGCTCTAACTCTCCACTAGAGGTATCGGAGTTAATCACCAGCACACGCAATCCTGGAAACTGCTGCTGGATTGTCCTTGCCAGTGCTTTAGAGGTTGCCTTGCTGTCCGTCGCGACAAACAGGACTTTTCCGGCTTCCAGCGTGTCGATGTCTTCCAACAAATCTGCTGCGATTGCGGTGCGATCGGGACAGTCAAGCATTCGGACTGCATACCCTTGCGGCTGGTAGTCATTGCGAATCAGGAAGACTGGGTTGGCATCTTCTCTTAAAGCTTTGAGGTAATGCAGCGTCGCGTTATCCAAATCGGCATCAGCGACAATGACGCGGCGAGCGACTCGAATCAATTGCCGGAATCGTGCCAGCAGGGCGGGGCGCTTGCCGTCCTTGGCGCAGGTGCTGGAGGTGAGCAAGTGGCGAATCACCTGAACCACTTCATCAATCACCAGATCGCACCCCTTGAACTTGTCAGGATCGATCGCCAGCAGAGAATCGACCACAAAGCTGACGCGGAGCGTGTAGGCAGAGCCGGAGATGAATTTTCCATTGGCTTTATCCAAGTCGCCAATGTAATCCAGCTTTAGCCGTTGGCTCAAGGAACGTTGCAGCGATCGTCGGTGTCCAGCCGAGAGGACTTTATCGATACCCTCTACCTGACCCGCAATCCATTTGGTTTTGCCTGTTCCCTTGGGGCTGCACAGGGCGATCATGCCTTCGCTGGCAACTGGTTGCGGGTTTTGCTCTCTGGGTGAATTTGTCTGGAAGCCTCTATCTGCTTCAACTTTCATCGACTCAAGCTAAAGTGACACAAGCCTTTTTAGCGGGATGAGAATT
>NZ_JACJOR010000144.1:0-5780 GCF_014695615.1 Leptolyngbya sp. FACHB-711 | reverse complement strand
CATCTGCATAAGCTTCAGAAGTTGCCGGGGCGCATCGTGCGGTACTTTAAACATCCTGCCATTGCTTATGCTGCCTGACCTTATGCACTCTCTATACTTGCCAGGTTAATAAGTGGCGGCACCTTCTACCTGAAATCATCTTACTCAAGGGGCAGTGGTACTGTCGCTACTCCCTTAGCTACCGAGAGTTGGAGGAAATGATGCAGGAGCACGGCATGGGAGTGGAGCATTTAACGATCAGCCGTTAGTTTTGAAGTATGCCCCGGAATTGGACAAATGCAGTCGACCCCACCCCAGGCCCACGAATCATTCCTGGAGGGTGGACAAAACTTATATCAAAGTCAGGGGAGCGTGAAAATATCTGTATTGCGCCCTGGATTCGGAGGGCAATGCCCTAGGCTTTATGCTTAGTGCCAAGCGAGATGGCAAGGCAACCGCCCGATTTTTCGCAAAGTGCTCAAACCTCAGCACGATCAGGCTCCGCGCGTAATTACTGCCGATAAAAAATGCTGCTTATTCGGTAGCAATTGAGGGGCTGCAGGAGGATGAGACAATCACCGAGGAGACCCAGTTGAGGCAGAGCAAGTATGTGAACAATATTATTGAGCAAGATCATCGAACCAGCAGCGGATAGTGAGACCGATAAGGGGGTTCAGGTCATTCAACAGGGCAAGGAGTACCTTGAGTGGGATCGAAGCGATGATATAGGGTTCATAAAGAATAAGTCAATGGCATTAATCGAGGGGAGATTGTATTCCAGGCCAGATTTATTGAAGCAATTTTTGGAGTAGCTGCTTAAGACGATGAGATTGATAAAAATTGTTTGTCTTTAAAGAGTTTTTGCGACACAACCTGCTCGACTCCGAATTACTTCTACCATCTTTTCCGCAGCCAGGCTTAAATGCTGTCTATGGTTTGTGATAAGAACTGCCGATCGCGACAAAGAACATTCTGACACTTCTATCACGATAAGTCTGCCAGCTTCTAAATCTTCTTGAACCAAGGAATGGGGCGCGAATGTTGCACCGAAGTTAGAGAGTAAAAGTTGCCGGACTGACTGAAAACCTTTGACCTCGGCAACGATCTTGAAACGATGCTGATGAATTTGATAAATCTTCTCAACGATATTACCAATTCCACAAGGGCTGCTACCGAATGTTGATTTCTGCCGATGCAGAACAAGCGGTAATGTTTCAATCTCCTCCAGGTAAAGTTTCTTAGAAGTGGCTAAAGGATGGGTTGCACCAATCACTAGCAGAATTGGTTCCTCGTAAAGCACTTCGCAGGTTACATTGTCCTGAGGAAAAGGGAGCGACAAAATTGCTAAATCAAGCAAGCCTTGCTCTATTTGCTTAATTAGCCCCTCTGTATAGTCTTCTAAAATTTTTACATGAACTTGAGGATACTGTTGATGATAACGGCTTAACATCTGAGACAAAAATCGCTGTGACGAGGAAGGAGTTAACCCTAGCGTTACAATGCCTGTCACCGCTTGAGACATCCTTGCAACTGCAAATGCACCATCTTGCATTGCTTGTAAAGAATCTCGGCAATAGCGGATGAATACCCTACCTTCCTCTGTTAAATAAACCCCATTCGATCGCCGATGTAGAAGTTGAACTCCTAAAAATCGCTCAAGTCTCTGAATGTGCTGACTCACAGTAGGCTGCGATAAATTCAGCGCAACTGCTGCATCTGTAAAGCTATTTTTCTCCGCAACTTCAACAAATGAAATCAAGGCTGAAAAATCTAGATGCCCCACCTTGTGTTTATTCATTTTTCGGCTACTCTACAGGTAAATCTATTGGCTGGCAATATTTCTGCTCAGGGATAAAATTAACGCATTAAACTGAAATAGCTTCAGGCACGTATTTTCAGGACAATCTAAATCTGCCAAGCCTACTTTTCTGTATTATTAACTACATTAAAGTCAGTGAACTCTTCTAAGCCAGGGAGCACTTATATTTCGCCACAATATTGCTCTGTTTGTTAAAAAATATACAGGCAAACCCTAAGATAGGTAATTCAGCATAGGTAATTCTGCGCCGGCCGAATGATATTCGATAAAGAAGGCGCTATT
Organism: Leptolyngbya sp. FACHB-711; assembly: GCF_014695615.1. Taxonomy (NCBI): domain Bacteria; kingdom Bacillati; phylum Cyanobacteriota; class Cyanophyceae; order Leptolyngbyales; family Leptolyngbyaceae; genus Leptolyngbya; species Leptolyngbya sp. FACHB-711. The sequence goes on along the minus strand of NZ_JACJOR010000144.1, from coordinate 3,700 downwards.
GGATTCACAAATAGCAGGAATTCTAGAACGTAATCGGAAATGTGATGAAAAGTACGATTCCAGCCGTCTCAATCCCCTAACTTGATTTTGGATTTCAAGGGTTGGAGGCAAAGAGTTGCTATCATTCCAGCCGCAGAACTCCTGTAGCGCATTGGGGTTCAACTCAAGTGTGTTCGGCAGGTTGAGTCGGTGTCACACAAGGGAACACGACGGAAGATGAACTGGCTTTCTAGCAAAATAGAGCTACGTGAAATCAGCCATGTTTTTCAAAGCCACGATCGAAGGCCAGTCAATGCTTTGGAAGACATCAGTCTGCAAGTTTCAGCAGGTCGCTTTGTCAGCTTGATTGGACCCTCTGGAAGTGGAAAGACAACGCTGTTTAACATTATTGCGGGCTTGCAGCAGCCTACAGCAGGTCAAGTTTTAATTGACGAGCGGGATGTCACAGGCAAAATTGGGCTGGTAAGCTACATGATGCAGAAAGACCTGCTCCTTCCCTGGCGAACTGTTTTAGACAACGTTGTATTGGGGATGGAACTTCAGGGGATTTCCATTAGTAAAGCCAGACAGTTGGCCCTGCCATATCTTTACCAGTATGGCCTGGGTGGGTTTGAAAATCATTATCCGGCTGAATTGTCGGGCGGAATGCGTCAGCGAGCAGCGTTGCTACGTACTTTGCTGTGTCATACTGAGCTAATTTTATTAGATGAACCTTTTGGAGCATTAGATGCACAAACCCGCGCCCAGATGCAGGAATGGCTGCTTCAGCTCTGGAGTGACTTCGGCAAAACGGTTTTATTTGTGACACATGATGTAGACGAAGCGGTTTACCTCTCAGATGAAGTATTTGTCTTAACGGCTCGCCCCGGAACAATCAAAGCGCGGCTTGAGATATCGCTCGATCGCCCTCGTTCTCGTCAAATTGTGACTGATCCAAGCTTCATTCGTCTCAAGGAAACCTGCCTTGCACTGCTGGCGGATGAAGACATTGCAGGATCAATTTTAAAGCTCAGTCGGGATGTCGCAAGAAAAGGAAAAGCGCAGCGATGATTAGACTTCCAATTCCGGTTAACTCGATGCGCTGGGCAAGACAAGTTTCATGCCAGGGGCGCTCGCTACCACACGAACGGATTTGGTCTAAACACATCATTGTACTCTGGCAGATCTGTATCACAATCGCTTTGTTGACAGTATGGGAATTGGGAACTCGCATCGGCTGGATCGACGCTTTTTTCTGGTCTTCCCCGTTCACCATTTTAAAAACTGGAATTGTTTTCTTTCGTCAGGGCAGTGCAGTTAGCGATATTTGGTTTACTTTTCGCTCAACGATCGCTGGATTTTTCATCGGTACAGGTCTGGGTGCAGCAATTGGGTTAACCTTCTGGTGGTCGCGCAACTATGCTGCAATTGCTCAACCGCTCATCATTGCTTTTCATGCGACTCCTAAATTGGCATTAGGTCCGCTCGTCATCCTCGTATTTGGGATGGGATTTGCTTCTAAGGTTGCAATGGCAGTTGCGTTGACAATCGTGATATCCGTCTTGACTACTTACAGTGGTATTCAAGCTGTCGATCCTGATTTACAGCAGCTCATGTACTCACTGGGAGCAACTCGGTGGCAGGTTTTTACAAAAGTTGTGATTCCGTCGGTGTTACCCTGGATTATTTCGTCCCTGCGAGTCAATATTGGGCTTTCACTTTCCGGGGCGATCGTCGGTGAGTTTCTTGGATCTCAAGCAGGGCTGGGTCGGCTGATTCTTTATGCTGGGCAAACTTACGACATTGCTTTGGTCTGGGTTGGCGTACTCGTTCTCGCTGCACTTTCAGTGGTGATGTACGCCTTTGTGCAACATTTAGAACAGCTTCTGTTGAAAGGAGTAATGCATGGAACTCAGCCAATCAAAGAGTAAAACTGCCGTTCAGGGCAAAGGGCAGAAGGGATGGCTTTTTAGTGGGTGGAGCTTCAGGGGGTGGAACTTCAGTGGGTGGAGCTTCAACTTCTTATCGTGGAGATTAATGAGTTTACGATCTCAATTGAAGTGCTGGAAGCAGTTTGGGCTTATTCTGCTTGCGTTTGCAGCTTTTAGCTGTAGTGTTGCGATCGCTCCTGGGGACAGCGGTGATTTAACCAAGCTTGTAATCGCGGAACCGTTGCATGGAACCGGATATTTGCCGCTTTATGTAGGGATACATCAAGGATTCTTTGAAAAAGAAGGGCTGAACGTTGAAGTTGTGACTTTTCAGGGCGGAGGAGCGCATACCAACGCAGTGCTTGCAGGAGATGCCTGGGCATTTATTGGTGGACCTGAACGCAATGCTTTAGCCAAAATAAAAGGAGCTGAATTGCGGGCGATCGCTCATGTAGTCGATCGTGGAAATGTGTATCTTGTTGCAGGGAATCATCTCAACTTTACCCCAGCTGAACTTCAGCAAAATTTAGCAGAGCTGCTGCAGGGGAAGCGAATTGCTGTCAGCCACTTTGGTAGCACTCCAAATTCTATCTTGCGCTATGTTTTATCAAAGAAGGGGTTGGACCCGCAGAAAGACGCAGTACTGATTGAAGGAGAGCATACGGCAGCACTTGCCGCAGTGAAAACTAAACAAGCAGACTTTGCGATCACAACAGAGCCAATCTTAACGCAAGGAATTCGTCAGGGAATCTGGGGCGAACCCGTCTACAGCATTCCAGAAGAGTTGGGTTCGTATGCTTTCTCTACGATTAATGTCCACAAACAGACGATCGATCGGGAACCTGAAACCGTAGAGCGTTTTACCCGCGCACTGTATCGATCGATCCGATTTGTTTACGACAATCCAGATGAAGCATTTGAGATTGCGACGAAAGAATTTCCAATGATGCCAAAAGATGACCTAAAGGCAACACTCGATCGAGCCTTTGCGGATCAGCTCTGGAGCTCAGACGGTATTGTTAAACCTGAAGCGTGGAAGACGGGACATGCGGTAGTGCGAAAGGCAAATATCTTAAAAGAAGATGTTTCCTATGATGCGGTGATTGACATGCGTTTTATGCAAGCAGCAATTTCTAGCTCCCGTTTGTAAGATAATCACCACGTTCATTTTATCCTTCAACGAAATTAACCATGCAACCCTGGGACGGCATTATTTCAAACGTGGATATGATGAGCTTTCGTTCTGGTTTTCGGGGGATAGAATGCTCTCTGGAAGCCGGAGTAAAACCTGCTCTGATCATCGTAGACATGACACGAGCTTTTGTTGACAGTCGCTATCCAACGGGATGGAGTGAAACAGGGTATCCCGCAGTTGCAGCTAACCGCAAGCTATTGAATGTTGCCCGAAAAGCGACTATTCCTATTTATTTCACAAAGGGCTATGCAGAACCAGATTATAAACCTAAACCCGTCCAGCGAGGACGATGGAAAACTGGAAAACGACCTCTCGTTGATCCAGCTTTACCCCCTGGGGATGTTATTGTCGAGAACTTAACTCCACTTCCGGGAGAAATTGTAATTGACAAGCAGTCAAAGCCCAGCGGTTTTTTTGGAACCCCCCTAGCGTCTTATCTCGTTTATGAAGGAGTGGATACGGTAATCGTTACTGGAATGACGACGAGTGGCTGTGTGCGGGCAACGGTGCTAGATGCTTTCCAGTACAATTTCAATGTCATCATTCCCCATGAATGCTGCGCCGATCGCAGTCAAATTTCTCACAAAGTAAGCTT
>NZ_JACJOR010000143.1:0-4257 GCF_014695615.1 Leptolyngbya sp. FACHB-711 | reverse complement strand
TCAATTGCCAACCGAAGCTGAATTGAGCGTCCGCTTTGGTGTCAATCGTCATACACTTCGACGATCGATCGAGGTTTTGCGAACGGAGGGCTTGGTACGAGTCGATCGGGGGCGGGGGATGTTTGTGGCATCTACTCCAATCACTTATGCGTTGGGCAAGCGAGTTCGCTACAACGATGCCCTTAAGGCTCAGGGATTGCAGACGAGCTATCAAACCCTAGCCATTACCACAATTCCTGCTGATGCAAAAGTTGCCAAGCGGTTAGCGTTAGCAATCAATACCCCTGTTGTTTTATTTGAGCGGCTGAGTCTTGCCGATGGGCAGCCAATTAGTGTATCGAGCAGCTACTTTCCCAGTATCTTGTTTCCCAACCTGTCGGAACGCTGTCAGCAGTATCATTCTATTTCTAAGCTACTGCAACAGGAATACGGCTGTGATCATATTCGTCACAGTACCCGAATCTCAGCGCGAATTGTTCAGCCTAAAGATGCTCGGCTGCTAGAACTCCCTGCTAATGCACCAATTCTTTTAACAGAATCGATTAATGTTGATCAAACCGGAAGAAGGATTGAGTATGGCGTGACGCGATTTCGTGGCGATCGGATGGAGTTAGTAATTGAAAACGATTCAGCATAAGCGTTGTGCTTAGAAGATATATCTAGCTCCCATTAGCTTAAATTGAGCTTGAACAGTTCTTAATCTGGCATTCGCATTTCCTTAAGGACAGGCATCCACAATAAAGCTTGGTACAGTTTTCATCTAGATGTCTATACATCTAAAGAAGAAACTTCTTAGGAACAGGAATCGCAGGAAGGAGCCTATCCATCCTCCTAAGTTAGCGAGCTGCGGATCGCCCATCTTGGTCTGCTATTAAGAGGGCATCGCTGCTGTTCGGCTGTGTTCAAGCATGTTGCTTCTGGATTGGTAAATCTCATTGTTCTGAGACTGTGTTGACTTGAATATTTACTTAAGTTAAAGGATGAAATGCCTGCATGGTTTTGCAGAACTCGCTAGAAGTCACTGCTGTTGAAGTGAAGCACCTGACGAAATCGTTTAATAAAATTGCTGCCCTGCGGAATATTAATTTTTCCGTAGCTGACGGGGAAATGATTGCGCTAGTCGGAGCCTCTGGTTCCGGAAAGTCAACCCTGTTGAGAAACCTGAACGGCTTACATAAAGCAGACCAAGGCACTGTCGAGATTTATGGAACTCCGATTCAGGTGAACGGCTCCCTCCACTCAAATGTGAGAAAGCTGCGAAGTCAGATGGGCTTCATCTTTCAGCAGTTTAATCTTGTGAATCGATTGACGGTGCTAGAAAATGTGCTGGTTGGTAATTTATCTCGCATCCCTTCCTTGCGTTCCACGCTTCGCTGGTTTACCCAGCAGGAAAAGGAGCAGGCGTTAGCTGCCCTGGAGCGAGTCGGAATTCTACAGCATGCCTACAAGCGAGCTTCTGCCTTATCGGGAGGTCAACAGCAAAGGGTTGCGATCGCCCGGTGTTTAATGCAGGGCGCACACATTATTCTCGCAGATGAACCGATCGCTTCCCTGGACCCGGAATCCGCCCGTAAAGTCATGGAACTGCTGACGGTTCTTAACCAGGAACAAGGAATTACAGTCATCACATCCCTACATCAAGTGCAGATGGTGCGCCACTACTTTAAGCGAGCAGTTGCTTTAAGAGATGGAGAAGTCAGATTTGATGGAGAAGTTGCCGTACTGGATGATTTCAAACTTAACGAGATATACGGCACTGCAACTGAAGAGCTAGTTCTCAAAGGCCATGCAGAAGCATTCACGAGTTAAGCCGTGATTTCCGATGAGCGAATCCGACTGCACATTTCCTTTGTTCCTACAGAACTGCCATAGAAGTTGATTGTTTACAGCCTTGTTCAGGCGATTGAAGTACAAAAAATGGGGGCAGGGGCTGTGCCTCTGCGTGCGGGCTTCGCCCCTCGTACCTTACGGAAGTGAAAAACGCTGTATTTCGTTTTTATCATCAGGAGAAACAATTCAAAATGAAAGCACCTGTGTTCAAGAGATTGACATCTCTATTAACGGCATCTGTGATTAGTGTTGCTACGCTTGCAAGCTGCACTTCAACTCAGTCGAATCAGCAAGCCCAGACCACTAGCAATGGCTCAGCTTCTGGTCAAACCTGTGCGCCGGAAATTGCATCGATCGACTTTGGAATCATCTCGACTGAATCTCAGCAGAATCAAAAGCCTAAATTTGAACCCTTTATCGAGGCAATGTCGCAGACGATCGGTCGTCCTGTAAATGCTTTCTATGCCACAGATTATGCAGCTGTAATTGAGGCAATGGGGGCAAACAAGGTACAGGTTGCTTGGTATGGAGGGAAGTCCTATATCACAGCAGCAGAGCGTTCCAATGCAGAAGCATTTGCTCAAACCGTAAATTCAGATGGCACGCAAGGCTATTACTCGCACCTCATCACAAACAAGGAAAATCCGATCGTTTCCGAAATTGATCTTCAAAAAGGAAATGGCAATGAGTATATTGTAGAGAACGCGAAAGATTTAACCTTTGCGTTTAATGATCCTGAATCAACCTCTGGCTATCTCGTTCCCAGCTATTATGTATTCGCACAAAAGGGAGTGAACGCGAAAGAGGCGTTTAAGCAACTTATTTTTGCAGGAAGCCATGAAGCGACGGCTCAAGCAGTTGCTAATCAACAGGTTGACGTGGCAACGAACAACAGCGAATCTTTGACTGCTCTGAAAGCGTCTGATCCCAAAGCCTTTGAGCAAATTCAGGTGATTTGGACTTCTCCTGTGATTCCGAGTGACCCGATCACCTATCGGAAAGACTTACCCGATTGCTTGAAGGGACAGATTAAGGATTTCTTCTACAGCTACAAAGACACTGCAGTTCTGGAGCCGCTAGGCTGGCAGGCATTTGTCCCAGCAGAAGACAAAACGTGGAATACCATCCGTGAATTGAACATCGGTAAAGATATATTAGAGGTTCAGAACGATAAGAACCTAACCCCTCAGGCAAGGCAGCAAAAGCTGGATGAATTGAATCAAAAGCTCGATGCATTGAAGTAGCTGAAGATTTCCTCTTCCCCTTTTAAGGAAAAACTGACCGATGCAAGCCATTCTTTTGCAGAAGGATTTAGCATCTCAAAGTCTTTCCTTATCAGGGGATTTAGGAAAATCTCAAGCTTTGGAGCTGTATCAGCAGACTCCTCAGACATCCTATGAATGATTCACATTGAACAAGAGTGAATTGTCCATTTGATTCGCCGTACTGTTCCTTTAATATTCGTGATATGAGCGATCGAATTACGCTAGAACCTCGTGGTTCAGCTTCTCAAGCAGTACGAGAGATGCTGGCGCGGGAGAATAAACTCATTACCCCTAATCGAATCTTCTACCTTGTCGTTGGCATTGCTATTCTTGTCTTTGCTGGCATTCAGAGTGACCTGAGTTTTATTGAACTCGCCCAGGGTGGCGGCAATATGGTGGAATACATCAGCCGCTATTTTCCACCCGATTTTACGGAATGGCGTTCTTACCTGAGCGATACGCTCGAAACGATTTCAATGGCGGTCTGGGGAACAGTGATGGCGGCGATCGTTTCTGTTCCCCTTTCCATTTTCGCTTCAGACAATATCTGCCCTGCCTGGATTGTGTTTCCGATCAGGCGATTGCTTGATGCGATGCGGGCGATCAACGAAGTGGTCTTTGCTCTCATTTTTGTCGTTGCCGTAGGCTTAGGCCCATTTGCGGGCATGCTGGCCCTGTTTGTACATACAACCGGAACGCTAGGCAAACTCTTCTCAGAAGCGGTTGAGTCGATCGATCCAGGTCCGGTAGAAGGCATTCGAGCGACAGGTTCGAGCAAACTGCAAGAAATTCTCTTTGGGGTGATTCCGCAGGTTCTTCCCTTGTGGACTTCCTACACGCTCTACCGCTTTGAAGCAGATGTTCGCTCCGCCTCGGTTCTGGGAATTGTCGGAGCCGGGGGAATTGGCGTTTCGCTTTATCAAAGTTTTCGCTCGTTCCAGTACCAGCAGGTTTGTGCCATCCTGATCTTTCTGATTGTAGCGGTTGCCTTAATTGATACCCTTTCCTCACGGCTAAGACGAAATTTGATTTAGATCAGTCGCTTCGCACAATAGACTTGTCGGGAAATAAGCAAGAATAGAAGGCAGAAATGGGATAAGCAAATGCTGGATATTGAACGGGTGCTGACACAAGACCGCTTGCTGCGCGCTTTAACTGGCTT
>NZ_JACJOR010000142.1:0-3079 GCF_014695615.1 Leptolyngbya sp. FACHB-711 | reverse complement strand
AGGGTAATCACAATCACCTTAAAGGTCATGCTGTAGGCATCGCTGGTTGCAAATCCCACAAACACCATGATTTCTGCAACAAAGCCGCTCATGCCGGGCAACGCCAACGACGCGAGCGAACAAGCCGTGAACATGGCGAAAATCCTGGGCATCTTTTGACCAACCCCGCCCATCTCGTCCAGGATCAGGGTGTGAGTACGATCGTAGGTTGCTCCCACCAGGAAGAATAGACTTGCCCCGATTAGACCGTGGGACACCATTTGCAGCATCGCGCCGCTTAAGCCCAGGTCAGTAAAAGAAGAAATCCCGATCAGCACAAAGCCCATGTGAGAGATCGAGGAGTAGGCAATCTTGCGCTTCAGGTTGCGCTGAGCAAACGAAGTCAGTGCTGCATAGATGATATTAACGATGCCCAGGATAATCAGAATCGGCGCAAAGTAAACGTGAGCATCGGGCAGCATTTCCACATTCATCCGAACCAGCGCGTATCCACCCATTTTCAGCAGAATGCCTGCCAGCAGCATGTGGACTGGGGCAGTCGCTTCACCATGCGCGTCCGGCAGCCAGGTATGCAGCGGGAAGATCGGCAGCTTCACTGCGTAGGCAATCAGGAACCCGCTATAAACCAAGAGCTGGAAGTTGAGCGGGTAATCCTTTTGCATGAGCGATCGCATATCAAACGTGACTGTATCGCCGTAAAACGCCATTGCCAGCGCACAGACGAGAATGAACAGCGAACCGCCTGCGGTATACAGGATGAACTTGGTCGCTGCGTAAAGGCGTTTCTTGCCGCCCCAGATCGATAGCAGCAAGTAAACCGGAATCAGCTCAAGCTCCCACATTAGGAAAAACACCAGCATATCCTGCACAGCAAACACGCCAATCTGTCCGCCGTACATCGCCAGCATCAGGAAGTAGAAAAATTTGGGCTTCAGCGTGACGGGCCACGATGCCAGGATCGCCAGCGTGGTAATAAATCCGGTTAGCAAAATCAGCGGCATCGAAATTCCGTCTGCGCCCACGGACCAGCGCAAATCAAGCGCAGGAACCCAGGAGTAGCTTTCCACAAGCTGCATTCCCGGATTCGAGGGGTCGTACTGGGTATAAAAGGCATACACCAGGATCACAAAGTCGATCAAGCCGACGATCAGGGCATACCAGCGCACTGTTTTACCGTCTTTATCCGGGATGAGCGGGATAAACAGGGAAGCAACAATGGGTAGAAGAATTGAGGTGGTTAGCCAGGGGAAGTTCTCGATAGTCATGGCGTTTTGTGATGAGTGCTTGAGGAATGAGGTGTTCTCTTCCCGTCACAAGCTCATTGTTGTGGGTTTACAGAAAATTGTCAGTCTGGAAAACGGAAGATTTTACATTTCTTGAGAGTGTGAACTTTGGAGAAGGGTTAGAGAAGCCGAAACCGCCCTCCAGCCCCAATTTTGGGGGAAACTGAGCCTTTAAAAGCTAAAAGCCTTCTTTATATAACCAGAATGTTTGGTGGCTCAAAGCGCCTTAGAATCGGGGGATTTAAGAGGCAAGGATAGGAGCTAAAACGCGGCTCAAACCCTTGCTGAACCCGATCGAAAAAGGGAAACAGCATAGACAATCCTGCAACCGTTCTACCCTGCTTCCCCCAGAAACTGCTGATTTTTAAGGTTGAATTAATTGAAAGCCAAATAATTTCAAGGATTCGGGCAGGTTAGGAAAAATAGATTCACTCAACCTGCCCAATGAAATCTAAGCGATCAGGTGACACCGGAGACCAGCACCAATCCCAGCACTGCACCAAACACAATCAGCGCGTAGAACTGCACTCGACCATTTTCCAGGTATTTCAGGGCTTCCCCAGTAACCAAGGTGACAAAGCCAGTCAAGTTAACCAGACCATCTACGATTCGTACATCCACTTCCAGCACTTGCCGTGCCAGACGACGACTGCCCTGCACAAACAGCACATCATACAGGTCGTCGAAGTACCACTTGTTCAGGGACAGGTTGTAGAGCGGCTTGATCTTCTCAGCGATCGTCCCTGGATCAATCTTGCGGCTCAGATACATGAGCGATGCTAGCGTAATCCCGATCAGCGCGATGCCCACCGAGCTACCCGCCATAATCAGGAATTCGGTTAGATCGAACTCAGATGCCATTTCTGCGGTAGCGGTAAGCTGCTCTGCCATCACCCCATGACCGGGATGGATGAACTCCTCAAAGTAGTTCGCAAAGGGAGTGCCTACCAGACCGATCAGCACAGAGGGAATCGCCAGTGCCATCAGCGGCAAGGTCATTGTAATTGGCGATTCGTGGGGTTCACTATGGTGATGTTCGTCGCCCGTGTGCGCCTCATGGTCTTCCCCTTCAGCAGACAGTTCGAGTTCCTGAGAGTTCATTGCGCCAGGACCGATCGACAGACCAAGACGCTGGAGCTGCTCTAGCTTAAGCTGCTGCTTGATCGCAGAATTCGTACCCCGGAATTCGCCTTCAAAAGTGCTGAAGTACATCCGGAACATGTAAAATGCCGTGATTCCAGCCGTTGCCCAGCCAATGCTCCACAGAATTGGGCTGACTTCAAAGGTGGAACCCAGAATTTCATCCTTTGACCAGAACCCAGCAAACGGGGGAATTCCAGAGATCGCCAGCGTACCGAGCAAGAAGGTAATTGCTGTAATGGGCATATACTTCCGCAGACCGCCCATCAGCCGCATATCTTGCGCATAGACTGGATCGTGACCGACTACGCCTTCCATCCCATGAATGACGGAACCCGAACCAAGGAACAGCATCGCCTTAAAGTAAGCGTGGGTCATCAGGTGGAATAGCCCTGCTCCATACGCGCCCACGCCCATTGCCATCACCATGTAGCCCAACTGGGACATCGTGGAATAGGCAAGACCCTTCTTGATGTCGTTTTGGGTAATGGCGATCGAGGCTCCCAGGAAGGCAGTAAAGGCTCCTGTCCAGGCAATAACGTTCATTGCGCTGGGGATGTTTTCAAACACCGGATACATCCGGGCAATCAGAAATACACCTGCTGCCACCATCGTTGCAGCATGAATCAGCGCGGAAATGGGCGTTGGACCTTCCA
>NZ_JACJOR010000141.1:0-5407 GCF_014695615.1 Leptolyngbya sp. FACHB-711 | reverse complement strand
TCTTCAATCCACATCTATATCTTTACATTCATTTTTAGCCATGTTATATCTCAATTAATTAAACTACGGTTTGTACGTCAGCTTACTGTATTTTAGTTAATTCGCCTTGATTTGAAAGCCTTTGATAGGGCTAATGATGTTGAACATTTTGCTACGGGTGGAAAGATCTGATGTTAAAAACGGCTCAAGACCTTGATATAACGACAGACTCACCAGAGACGATCGCCGCGATCGATACCTTTTCCGAGCGGGCACTCTGCTATGGAAAGGAGGTTGAATCGCTGCTGCTTCAGGGCATTGCTGCCGACCCAACCTGCGCGATCGTCCGGGCTTATGCTGCGGCTTATTACCTGTCGCAAGAAAGTCAAGCCGGACGACAGCAGGCGATTCCCCATCTCAGAGCAGCACAGCAATTTGCCGATCGAACGAGTGAGGGAGAACAGCTTTATATTCAGGCAACTGCAGCCTGGGCAGAAGGTGAGATTAATGAGGCGATCGCACTGCACGAAGCGATCGCGCAAAAGTTTCCTCGCGATTTAATTTCTGTACAGCAGGGACAGTACCATTATTTTTATCAAGGCGACAAAGCAGGACTGCTGTGGATTGCTCAAACGGTTCTTCCTGCCAATCCAGAAAATCCCTATCTACACGGCATGATTGCCTTTGGACTGGAACAGTGCCATCAGCTTGAAACTGCAGAACAGTGGGGGCGACGGGCAACGGAAATGCAGCGGCAAAATCCCTGGGCGCATCATGCAGTTGCCCATGTGCTGGAGATGCAGGGGCGTGTAGACGAAGGCATTGCCTGGATGGAAAGCCTCGCGAATACCTGGGAAAGCTGCAACTCTATGCTTTATACGCATAATTGGTGGCACATTGCGCTTTATTATTTAGCAAAGCAGGATGCTCAAGGGGTGCTGAAGCTGTATGACCAGAAAGTATGGGGGCATGCCCGCAAGGATTCCCCGAAAGATCAGGTTGGGGCGATTGCCCTGCTGCTGCGCTTAGAACTGCAAGGCATCGACGTTGGCAAATCTCGTTGGCAAGCATTAGCCCTGTATCTGTTGCCCCGCCTTCACGAACACGCCCTGCCGTTTCAAGACCTGCATTACCTCTATGCCCTGACGCGAGCAGGTCGCTTGTCGTGGGTAAGGGAAATGCTTAACAGCATGGAAGTGCACATCCAAACGCTGCATCCGGAGGCACAATCACCGTGGCTCAAGGTTGCTTTACCTGCGGCACAGGGTATCATCGACCATGCGAAGGGGCACTGGCAGGAAGCGATCGACCATCTGCAGCCCGTTCTACCGCAGCTCTGGAGGATTGGCGGGAGCCACGCCCAGCGACAGCTCTTCCAGCAAATTTATCGCGATGCAGTGCGACATCAGGAACAGCGACATCAGAAACGAGCTCAGCCGCGCCCACTTCCCCATTCCAGAATAGCGATCGCTAGATAAACTCGTATCCTGCTTCAATGGCAGCCTGGTACTGCACTGCCAGCATCGTATAATCCTCCGATCGAACTGGGGCAAGGCAACGAATCCGTGCTTTTGTCATTGCGATTTGCAGTTCGGTATCCGGCTGAAGCAGCGCTGCTTGAATTTGCTGAATTGTTGCTGTGTCAAACCGCTGAGAAACTGCGATCGGCGGCATTGGGCAAGCCCCAATTGAATCAATCACGCGCAGTCGTTGCTGCAATTCAGGGAAATCTCGCAGTTCTTGTTCTAAAACAACGCTATCGATCGCCGCACAGTCCGCCAGTTTCTCTGCAACCCAGCGCATTGATTGCTGATGGAATCCAGAAGAAATCGCTTGCGCAAAAAATGGGGCAGGATAGCCCTGTTCAAGGATTCGCTGTCGCAGCAAGTTGTAGCCACTGTTAGAACCGCGATCGTTATAGCAAAGTGTTTTTCCTGCCAAGTCACTGAGACTGAAATAGGGACTATCCACTGTAACAATCACATCAGCAAAATAGATGGGACTGCTCTGATAGCGATCGCTCTGCATCACAGGCGCAGCGATGGCAATAAGTGAATCTGGTGCGATCCATTCCAGATCAGCTTTGCTGCGCATGAGATATCTGGCAAACGGCAAACCACAGATAAACACAAAATCCCACTGGTTTTGATACAGTTGAGGATCATCGAGTGGATCAAATTTGCCCTGCTCAAATTGAATATTGAGATGGAAGGTGCGATCAAGAAAGGCAACGATCGCCTCATAAAACCAGAACAAGTTCGGAGATAGATAGGACACTGCCCTAGTAGGATGACCTTGAATCCGATCAGGTATTGCTTGCCGAAATTCTTTCTGCACGTTGAATATCAATTGAATATTAATGTATAAAGATTGTCATTTTCACAATCAGCCCACTTCCGGTTCCTTAATAATCTTGCCCTTCCATCAGTAGGCGCAGGTAGTTGGAAACCAATTCAGGCAGACTGCTAGCTTCTGCTCCAGTAAAGCATTGCCAATTTGACGGGCTTCCTCCGTAGTCTTAAGGGTGATGTAGTGGAGTTTCATGGAAAAGTTTTGACAGAAAAGTTGTAATAAATACTATATCTTGATCGGTTTACTGTATTATACTTCAAAAACATGCTAGAAATTCCTTATCCAGGATAACTAAGACCGCTCAACATGACCGATTTGCAGAAGAACTACAGCCAGCCTAAATAGGACGTGAACGAATAATAAGCTCATGATGGGTCTTGAATTCTATGCCTTTTGCTCGTGGAAACCCTCTACTCATCATGTTCAGTTTAATGAGTATTGACGTTGATGGTTTCATATCAAGTCAGGGAACATCACAAATTTGACGAGTTTCTGATGTTCCCTCTAGGACGATTGAAGGACGGAGCCAGCGACAAGCCTGCTCAATTAATTCATTCAAGTCGCGAATCGGATACTGTTTTGGTGTGTTGTTTGCAGAAATTACAACAATACTTTTGCCGTCTGCGCTCAGTGCCATCGCGTAACCTTCATACTGAGCAATTTGATTGCCTCTGCCATCCCACACGCGAATCTGACGATCGCCTCCTAGTGTTGCAATCTGTTGACCACTTGCACTAATTTGCACGGCATTAGCTTGAACCGAAGTGGGAATAAACCAGCCCTGTCGCCCATGCAGCGTCGCAGTTTCACCGTTGAGATTCCACAAGAAAGCTCGATCGTCGGCAGCAGAAATAAATTGATTGGTTTGAGGATTGGTAAACGTAAAGCGGGCAAGATCGGAAAAAGTTGTACCGTCCGTAAATCGATCGCTACGAATTTTATTAACTGGGTTGCCCTGTACGTCCCAAGTTTGCACTGCTGCTGTACCGGAATCACTGGGAGCGATCGTCATCAACCCTTTTCCGTCGGCTGTGAAATACACCTGATCGACCCAGTTCGGATGCGCTTGAAAGTTTGCCACAGGTTGCCCCTGCAAATTCCAGAGCTGAACTTTCCCCTGCCCGCCAGCAGTTGCCAAGAATTGACCATCGGGACTGAAGGCGATCGATTGCACTTTGCCTGAAATTGGAGAGGTTACTGCAACTTTGTCTCCAGCTATCGTCCAAATTTGAATCGTATTATCGACTTGCAGCGTTGCCGCATAGCGTCCATCAGGACTGATTGGGTTGTTCCAGGTCAGGGGATTCAGCCAATCTTCGCCCCAAGTTCCAGCAAGTTTCGCAATCGTCTTTCCTCGTAGATCCCCGACAGTTACGGTTCTGTTCTGACCGCTATGCATCAAAAGATATTCTCCTGATGCGTTAAATCGTAAATTATCGATCGCAAATTCACTTAACGGGAGTGACAAATTGCCTTGAGTTTGAGAATTCCAGATCTCTACTGTGCCGTCATTCAATAAAGCTGCAAACGATTCTCCACTTGGGTTCATTCGCACTATGGAAACCTGCTGAGAGAGCGGAGAATATAAAGTCTCAGGCGTTTGCAGATGTAGAAACGTGGTATCAGAAAGGGCGATTGTTTTGCCATTGGGGCTGAACTTCAGCTTATACTATATCCTCGAAATCTCGATTCGGTAAGCTGCTGTCCGGCAAGATTCCAGACTCGCATGCGATCGTCCCGGTTCTGCGTTACCGTATCGCTGCCAATCGTTGCAAGTTGCTGACCATCCGGACTAATAGCAATTGCATAAATTCCGCCTGAATGCGCCTGAAACTCTCGGAGCAGATTGCCCTGAAGGTCATAAAGCCGCAGCTTACCGTCCTCTGAGCCGATCGCCATAAATTGATTGTTTGGGCTAATTTGAGCATCGATCGTTCCCTGCGATCGCGTTTCCACTGATGTCTTTACCCTGCCATTCAAATCACACTGCGTCACTATGGCGGTTCTTCCTTGAGCAGCGACCATCAAGACAGACTGACTATCTGGGCTGAAACGGGCTTTGAGGACTTGCCCCTGACCCTGACAAATCGCAACAGCTTGTCCCTGATTGTTCTAGAGCTTTACCTGACGATCGCCACCCGTCAGCAGATGCTCTCCATCTGGGCCGAATTCAACGACCAGCGACTGGTGATTCAGTGCCGCAACAAGCTGTCCCTGATCATTCCAGAGCCTTATGATTTGTCATTGCTAAGTTGCACTATTGTCACTACCAGCATCAATAACAGGTTCGATCGTGGCAAGCAGGCGACCGTTAGGGCTGAACGCAATTCCTAAAATTGGAGTTTGCAGGCTTGAAAAAGTGGCGATTGCATTGCCCGCAGTACTCCAAAGCGTTGCCGTACCGTCTGCTTTGATTGCTAAAAAACGTTCTCCATCAGGACTCAGGGCAACTTTATCAATCATTCCCTGCTGCTGAAATTGATTAATTTGTCGTCCCTCAACGTCTAAAATTTGATAATCAGTGCGATCGCGTTGCGTGTGTCCTGTGTAAAATAATATCTGTCCACCATTTGCGGTAAAAGGACGCGCAGTTGTGTTGCTGGTTGCGCCGATCGACTGTTCTTGAATGCGATCGAGTATCAGCTGTAGGGTTAGAATAGGTGTAGTTGTAACGTACTGCTTTGCATCACCCGTTGCTTGCTGTAAGTTTTGTGCTGCCGTTAACGCAGAAATTAATGCCTCACTGGGTTGATAGGAAAACTGGCCGAGGGCACTAGTGCTCGTTCGTTCTGCCTGGCCAACAAGCGTGGCACGATTCAGCGATCGGGTTGACCAGACGGTAATGCCTGAGGCTGCCAACAGTGCAGCAGCTAAAATCCCTGTTCCTAAACGCAGTCGTTGTTGTGCAATACGATTAGCCCTGGCGAGGATTTCATTAGCGCGTTTCGTGTCCTGGTTTTCAAACTGCGGTTGTGTCGCAAAAACAGCCGCTGGTAAGGTAGACAAGCCCCGTTATGCCTTCTCGCCCTCCGATGGCTACTGCTGCTCTGTTCAAGTGGCGGCATTTCTGGTTCTG
>NZ_JACJOR010000140.1:0-3361 GCF_014695615.1 Leptolyngbya sp. FACHB-711 | reverse complement strand
GAATAGACACCACTCATAAATACACAGAGCCTCAACCCACAATGACATCGCCTGAAAGGTTTGCCAAAGTTCAGCCGTAATCATCAGGCACACACCCTGCGCCTCTGTCCCTGGCACTGCTACGACGCGACTGCTCAACTCCCGATAAGCAGCAGGTTTCTCAAAATGCTACGACGCGACTGCTCAACTCCCGATAAGCAGCAGGTTTCTCAAAAATCGTCCAATTGCCCGGCCCCGCATACTGAATCGGCATTTTGATCGTTTTGGCGATCGTCGTCAAAGTCTTCTGATAGGCAGTTATCAGCGCAGTGGGGTAGGTCGATAGCTTTCGTGGGATTCGCAGTTCATGAATCACCAGAAACCCATCGGCTGCCTGAGATAGCCCCCCGGTATGTTCTTCCCACTGCCGTCGAAATTCCGTCAGAGCAGGGCGAAACTCCACGTCGTTGCGAAGCCCGCCGTCGCGTTGTGCCCTTTGTCCCTGAGCGATCGGTTGATCCAAAGCGACAAAGCCCCAATAGTAAGCAACCCAATACTCAGCAAGGAGACGTAGGGGAACGGCAACATCTTGGCGATAGCTACCCAGATCCGGAAATGACAGCATAACATCGTTGATAGCCCGCAGTAGCGCAATCTTGTAGCTCGTGACTTTGCTATCGTGCCGGAGGATTGTGCTGATGACCTGACTTGAGGCAATATCCATTGATCGCACAATTGTTCTTGGGTTCAATTGTTCTTGGGTTTATGGGTCCTTACTTAGCTTGTCCTGTGAGTCGTGTTGTTACTGACCAGATCTCAAATGAACAACGATTTTTTCTAAGGTATGAACAATAGAGCGATCGGGCAAGCCGTCACGTTTAGCCGTATCCTTCAGCTCAAAACACGGTTTCAGTAATTCGTAGTTGTTTTGGATAGGAATTCCACGCCCACCACAAGGACGTTTAGCAAGAACATTTCCTAGTTGAATTTGAGTTCCGTCCTGCAAAGGGAGCACAATTTTGCCGAATACTTTTTCGTGATGGGTAAGAATGGCATCAAGAAATTCATTAGAAGCCTGAATTAATTCAGGATTAGCACTGCGATATCCGTGAATGAGGCGCTGCCTAAGGGATTCGATCAAATCCAGGTTTGACAGCACTCTTGCTACGATGCCTGGTTGCTCAGAGAGTTCTACTCCTGTTACTCCCTTAAAGCACCTTTTATAAATTTTTTGAGTTGAAATTTTTCTAGTTCCAATTGCCAAATAAGCATCTGCAATGCGCCAACCCCTTAATCGTGTAGCAACTGCTAGCATTCGAGTGCGGTATGCCTCCCAAGTGATCCAGTACAAAGCAAAAGTATGAATGCCTGCGGGAGAAGCTTCGTAAGAGGCTTGTGCTTGCATTAGGAGAGAGCCGATTTCTGATGGATTCATGCTTTGAGAGAAGCTCTGATTGTCATATTTCCTCTTTCAGCGATGGCTTCTAAAAATCAGTGAGGTTCATGCTGGTCGATTGCCTCCTGTAGCTCAGCAGCCTCAATCCTTCCCTGCTCAAAGTCCATCAACAAATGGTAAAGCTCTATCACTTTATTTCCTTCAATTGCCCCAGTCAGCAGCAGATGTTCGATCGCCTTAGCCAATTGTTCTACTGTCATAGCCTAACCCCCTAACACTACTTTCCTAACTCACCCGTCTCAAAGCTAGTTCCAGCCGCTTCACAAACTCAGATTGCCGATCGTAGGTCAAGACCTGGAATACATCGGGTAGACGAAGAATTCATTCGATACAGTGAGTTTCTACTTAACAAAGATTGGATAGATACCCCGATCGAAGTTCGCTGTGCGAGAATACTGTCAGGATTTCATACGTGGTGCCGTGAGGTGCCTGGCGCAGAACTTACGGGCTAACCCATCAATGGAGCGGACAGCACAAGATGCCTAGAGCAAGTTCAATCTCATCTGCTGCCGCTCATCTCAATCGTTACCACCTCTACAATCGCCGAAGATGACTAAATTCGGCAATGTTGAATTCTCTTGTCTTTCTGCAGCGTATTGTTGATAGGAGTTTCTGCGATCGCGCCAGGAAATTTTAGTATCTATTTTTGGCAAAGTGACGATTTGCGGTGTGACAGTAGACAGTGTCTCCGAAGCGACAGTTATTGAAACAATGACTAATGGGCTACCCAACTCTAGAGAATCTATCCAAAATTACAAGGACGCAGCAGGGCTATATGAATTAGGCGCAAGTCCGATATTCCAGACTTGCGCCTAATCGCCTTTGTATAGTTACGGAACAAAAGCACACTGCTGCGCGACGTTACCACCAATTGAGGAGGAACAATGAACAACACGACCTATCGATTTGCCGCTGGCGTCGCGATCGCGGCAGCCCTTAGTCTGATCTGGCTCAGTCTCGGTGCCGGCATTATCGGCAAGGATGGCGACCCTGCTAACCTGATGTATTTCGGGGTGCTCGCCGTTGGGATCATCGGCTCCTTTATCGCGCGGTTCCGACCCCGTGGCATGTCCCGTGCGCTGTTTGCTACAGCGCTCGCTCAGACGTCAGTCGCTACGATTGCACTGACCGCCCGGTTGGGCTACCCCTGGAGCGGACCGCTAGAACTTACTGCCCTGAATGGATTTTTTGTCGCACTGTTTGTCGGGTCGGCGTGGCTGTTCCGTCGTGCCGCGCGTGGGTGAACCGAACGAGATGGGACACTGCCGACTGCTCACCTCGACCATTAACTCTTCTCATCACTATCCTCGCCGATCGCCTTGAGATACGCCTCAGCCGCCGCCTGCTTAAACACCCCTTTCGCGTACCGCTGAAACACCCGATCCGTTCCGGATCAGCGAAGCTGCACGCTCTTGATCCCCATCAACTCCTTACCAAACAGTGGGTCAACCCCGCGCCGCGTCACCTCCGTTCCAAACGTATGGCGGAAGCGGTGTGGATTAATGTCTTCCACTCCGGCAACTGCTCCCAGCTTTCGCACCATTTTGTGCAGCCCCTTGTAGCCTAACCGCTGCCTCTTATTCTTCGGGTCCTGCGCTAGAAACATCGGACTCTCCGGTATCGGTTCAAATACGCCTCCCTGCTGCTCTCTAAATAGGCTTCTAGGTACGATCGCGCCTCCCTGCTCAATGGCACCTCACTCACGTTCTGTCCCTTGGCACGCTGTTGCTGGTGTAGCAGTTCACCAAATTCTTTCGGCTTTCTTGCCATGATGGTTCGTTTTATCAGGAAATTTCATATTTTAATGCAAAAACTAGTAGTTCACCAAATAAACTTTGCCTAGTTAGCATGCTTTAATTTAGGATAGAGATGCCCTAACCGAATGCGCGCACCTGCACTGGAAAATCTCCAATTGACCCTGGCTTT
>NZ_JACJOR010000014.1:0-2364 GCF_014695615.1 Leptolyngbya sp. FACHB-711 | reverse complement strand
GGAAGAAGGTAAATATTAAATGTTCAGAAAGAGCGGATTAACAAAACGGATCGCTCTTTCCCAAGGCAGAGATAGGGGGATGGTAGTCGGGTTTACAGCTAGCGGGGATCAGACAGTGTTAGGGTCTAAATACTAGAAAACCTCGCTCCAACGCAGCTCAATCCTATGGCGCAAATTTTTGATCCCCTTCCTCCAGGTGCATCCGATCCGATCGTCTGCTGCTACGTAAATGCCACGAGCAGAATTCAGATTGGCAGAATTACCAATATTCCAAACTGGTATTTTGAGCGCGTCATTTTTCCCGGACAGCGGCTCGTGTTTGAGGCATTGCCACAGGCACAGCTCGAAATTCACTCTGGCGCGATGGCAAGTGCAATCTTGGCGGATATCATCTCCTGCAATCAATTGAGGATCGAAGCTGCGCTAGAGGAAGATTTGGGCATGAGCCTCAATCCTGAGGAGTCTGGATCGCATCCGAGTGAGCAAGCTCCCCTGGCAACGGCGGCAACGGCAGACTAAGTATCGACACCTGCTTTTTTCTAAACCGTCGATCGTTACAGGATGGTTGATACACAGGATGGTTAATACAAATTGATTTAGAAATCTTTGAAATCCAGGTATCTGCAAGTTCTTGTTAGGGCTGCTCAACTTTATCTTCTCCTTCGGGTCAATCACCTGGAGGAGTTTTTATTACCTGGGCACAGTGTCCAACCGCAACGCGCCCAAATCGCCTATAACTAGAGGACAGAAAACTCGAAACTGTGAAACGATCGATTCTATGCCGCAGGTTGTTCTGGTTCATCCTCAAATTCCGCCTAACACGGGCAACATCGCTCGTACCTGTGCTGCAACCAAAACCCCGCTTCATCTGGTTGGACCGTTGGGCTTTGAAATCAGCGATCGATATTTGAAACGAGCCGGACTCGACTACTGGGACTATGTGGATCTGCACTACCACGCCTCGCTAGAAGACTTTGTTGCCGAAACCCAGCAGCACCCCGGACGCTGGATTGGCTTTAGCACCTCAGGACGCTGTAGCCACCTTGAGTTTCAGTATGAGCCGAGTGATTGGCTCCTGTTTGGCTGCGAAACAACAGGACTACCGCCTCATGTGCTGGAAGCCTGCCATACAGTGGTGAGAATTCCGATGGCACATCCCAAAGTTCGCAGTCTCAATCTTTCGGTGAGTGTAGCGATCGGCTTATTTGAGGCGCGTCGGCAATTGGGCGATCTAGCGGAATAGGGCGATGTGGCACAGCGATAGATCCCAACCTTTGCTTAACAATGCCAAAATCTGTAGCAACATTTGAGCAAAGGAGGAGTGAATGGGCGGTTCTACGATCGATCCGGGGGCGGTCGAACCTGAGTTTTTGCTGTTTGTGCAGCATGGGTGGGCAGACGATAATCAGGCTGTACTGAGTCTGGCGAAGCGGCTAGTGACCGATATTACGCCGGTCGTTGCGCCTGATCTAGGGTTTATTCAAACCTGGCTTAAAATTGACCCGCTGATTGATGCAGTCGAAACGATCGCCGCCGCTCACCTTACGCCCTATCCCCAGACTCCGATCCGGATCGTCGGTCACTCAATGGGCGGGTTGATCTGGCTGGAGGTGCTGCATCGTCACCCAGAATGGTGGTCGCGGGTTCACTCGCTGGTACTGATTGGTTCTCCGGTTGGGGGTTCGGATCTGAGTCGGCTGATCGACCCCTGGCAGTTGGGAATTGGGATTGCAGCCGATCTGGGCGTGTCGCGGGTGCATTTGGCAGAGTCGATCGCCCAAAAGATTCCCACCCTGATCATTGCCGGAGATGTGGGGCAGGGAACAGACGGAACAGTGCCGATCGCCTGTATGCGGTTTGCCAATGCTCAATATGTTTGCCTACCGGGCGTCTCCCATTCTGCGCTGCGAAACCATCTAGACGTGGCAGCCACGATTCGCGACTTCTGGGTAGATACGACGATCGGCGAAACCATTCTGGATAACGACATCATCCGGCGACTGCGCGCAACTCCGGGTATGACCGATGGACACTGCGGCGACTTCGATCAGGCAGCGATCGCCATGACGCTGGCAAACGGCGGTACGATTCGCACCTGGCGAAACTGGTTTGGCATGGATTATGCCTTCCTCACTTCCCCTGAGGGAGAATGCCTCTACGCCGGATATGTCGGCTGGTTTCACGCTCAGGATCTCCGCGAAGCTCTGGAGGATATTAAAGGGGCGTATGCGATTACGCCTTCAGAGAACTGTGGAGCAACCAGGCTAGGAGGGTGAAAGTTCTGATTGTGACCCGAACTGCCCCCGCACCCCCCTATTCTGGCGGTCGGTCGGTACGATGAGAAACCTAGTTGCCTTCAAGGAG
>NZ_JACJOR010000139.1:0-7007 GCF_014695615.1 Leptolyngbya sp. FACHB-711 | reverse complement strand
CCAATGCTGGACCCAGCGTGAAGCCTAGCCCAAACGCTGCACCTGTTAAACCGAAGTTTTTCGCTCGATCTTCCGGCGAGGAAATATCGGCAATGTAGGCTTGAGCTGTCGCCGCCACTCCGCCCGTGATTCCATCTACCACACGAGAGAAAAATAGCATCCACAAACTTGCCGCAAAACCGAATAGATAATACGAAACTGCTGTTCCCAAAACACATACAAGCAAAATCGGACGACGCCCATAGCGATCGGACAATCCGCCAATAATGGGACTGGCAATAAATTGAGCGATCGCAAACGATGATGCTAAAAGACCAAGCGTAAACGCATCCGATCGAAACCGTTCAACCAGAAAGGGTAAAATCGGAAAAATCAAACTTTCCCCTAATTTGTCGATCAAAATGGTGATGAAAATAAACAGCAGTCGAGGCATCGAAAGTGCCTTTGCTGGGAGAGGACTTGAAGACATAAATTAACTCACGTAGGGAAAAGAAAAATACTGATTCGAGAATGTTTGAGCAGTGTTAAATCTCTTACACTGCCCTCTTCTCAAACAGCCGCCTAAACCATGATTTCCGGCTGCTCCAGAATCACAGGGTGATCGGCATATTTTTTCAGCAGTTTGCGGTAAGCGATCAGGGTTGCATCTGAAGCGACTAGCAGTTCGCGTCCCATTTCGTTGTAGGGTGCATAGCGAGGAAACTGGGTTTTCACCACCACATCGTCTTCCTGCAAAATGTTATTGCCGACCTGCGCCGTATGGCGATCGAGCCAATGATCAAGAATCGGCATATTGTTCAGGAAGTTACGAATATTGACTGACTTGACGATCGTTGTGGTGTCATCGACCGGAATGTGAGCGAGAATGCTTTCTAACTTAAAGCGACCAAATTGCACCGAAGAGTAAGTGATATTGGGCAGAGCAAACCGATAACCTTTCCGCGCATCGGGGTCGTCTTGTTGCATCACAAACCGCATCAGGCCATTTAAACGATTCACCTTGATCTCCAGGCTCGCCGTCATTTCATACTCACTGATCTCAACTTCATAGTCTTCGATCTGGGTGTTTTGCGGAGCCTTGCTCGTGCCGATCGCCCCTTGATGAACATACAGTGCATGGGCAGCATCAATCCCGTTTTCCATAGTACGGGTGAAGTGGGCGTTAAACGTATAGCGGCTAAAAGCGGGGGGCCGCTCTGGAGATTCAAACTGGGGAAAGTCAGGAATCGGCGGACGGCGATCGGCAGGCAAATCCAGGTCTCCGACAAACATCCAGACCAGATCATATTTCTCCTGGATTGGATACGATTGAACCCGCGCCCGCTTAGGAATCGGGGTTTGAGCTGAATCTGCCGGAATATGACTGCACCGTCCATCTGCCTCGTAGCGCCAGCCATGATAGGGACAGCGAATACAGTTTCCTTCTGTCCAGCCCATTGCCAAACTTGCTCCCCGATGAGCGCACTGATTATCGAGCGCAACGACCTGCCCCTGATGCCGATACAGGACATACTCTTTACCCATCAGTTTCAGCGGCTTTGGGGCTGAAGTAACCTCATGGCTCAGCTCGACAGCATACCAAAAATTCTTTAGCATCATCTATTTTCCTTCGCGTTTTCTTGCACGTTTTTTTCACCGATCGAGCTATCCTGCTGTCACCACTGCTGCCTGTTTCCCGTTTGTCTCAATCAATCCTGTCGGAATTCCGTAATCCCCGATTGCCCAGCCCTGCTCGACATATTTCCGCAGCAGTTTTCGGTAGGCAAGCTGAAGACTATCCGAAGCAATCAAGATTTCTCCGGTGAGCGGCACGACCTTCGGAACCTGGCTTTCAATCACAGCCTTGTCTTCGTAATAAGTGTCATTGGTGTTTTTGCGAGAATTCCAGTCTGCCCAGGGCTGTGTCAGGAAGTTTCGCAGTCCAATCCACTTGGTTAAAGTGGTGTGTTCATCGATCGGAATATTGCTGGCAAAGTAAATGTATTGAAATCCCCGGTAGTTAAAGTCCAAGTGAATGCGATTAATGTTGGGCAGGTGAACCGTTAGAGTTGCACTGGAAAAAGGACGATCGCGCTTCACAATCAGCTTTAGTAGCCCCGCTCGCTTCGGCGGCTTGGAAATGGTTTTAGCCGTAGCAGTCCAGTCATCAATTTGCACCTCGTAGGGTGGTACTTCGGCATCATTTCGGTGATGAAAGAACACGGAATGCACAAAAGGCGCATGGGAGCTATCCAGACCGCTCTCAACCACGCGAGTATAGTGCGCGTTCCAGGTATATTCGCCGCTGACACTGCGCCATGCCGGATCATCAAACTCTGGAAACGGAGGAATCGGAGGACGCTGCTCCGATGGCAAATCGCCCACAAATAGCCAGATAAATCCGTAGCGCTCTTCCACCGAGAAAGGCTCGACCTTTGCCCGCTTCGGAATTGGCACACCCGTCTGATCCGCAGGCACTTCCACACACTTGCCGTCGCTTGCGTAACGCCAGCCGTGATAGGGACAGCGAATACAGTCTCCCTCGACCCATCCACCTGATAAAGCAGCTCCCCGGTGAATACAGCGATCGATTAAGGCAATCACCTGCCCCTGGCGATCGCGGTATAGCACATAATCCTGACCCATGAGCCGGACCTGTCGGGGCTGGTCACGCACAGCAGCACTAAATTCAACGGCATACCAAAAGTTTTTAAGCATAGGGAATCTCCTAACCGATAGTGTTTAGCAGCGTGAAATTCATCTCCTTCAATGCGTTTGCTAGAAGAGTTTGAAGGAGTAGAAAAGAGTAAGTTGCCGCACAATGTTGTTGAGAAATTGCTGTTCAGCAGAGTTCCCAGAATGAGCATTGAAGTAGCATTTCGGTTGATTTTTATCTGCAATTCAGTTGGCGACTCGTCCTTAAGAAAGGGCGCAACCCGTGCGGTTTCAGGAATAAATGGGTTCAATTTCTAAGGCTGAAAAGCTTAATCGAAGTGTCAATTCAGGCAGATTCCGGCAGGTTCAGGCAGATTCAGCCAGTGCAGGAGAATAGTTTGGTGATGAGCTGTTACTTTCAATAGAACTGACATTTTGAATAAGCTGACCGTCCTCCATGTGAATAATTCGATCGGCAATATCCAAAATGCGGTTGTCATGCGTCACCAGCAGAATCGTACAGCCCTGCTCTTTGGCAAGCCGCTGCAAAATTTCCACCACATCCCGTCCCGATTTACTATCCAGCGCAGCCGTTGGTTCATCTGCCAGCACGAGCTGAGGCTGACTCACCAGGGCACGGGCGATCGCCACTCGCTGCTTTTGCCCGCCCGAAAGACTATCGGGATAGTAGTTTATGCGCTGACCCAGCCCAACGGCTTCCAGCATTTCTACACAGCGGCGCGTTCGTTCCTCAAATGAAATTTCGGGGTGCAGGCGCAGCGACATTCGGACATTTTCCTGGGCAGTTAAACAGTCGAGTAAGTTATGTGCTTGAAAAATATAGCCAATCCGACTGCGAACCTGCACAAGCTGGCGTTTCTTCGCTCCCTGTAGCTCCTGCCCCAGCACCTTTAAGCTGCCTTCCTGCACCGATCGCAATCCGCCCATTAAGCTTAACAGCGTCGTTTTACCGCTTCCAGATGGGCCCGTGAGAATGACAATTTCACCTGCAAAAATATCGAGATTAATATCGATCAAAACAGGTTTACGGAGATTGCCTTTTCCATAAACGTGATGAAGCTGACGAACCGAAATTGCGGACAGTGGCATAAATAATGCTGAGAAGAAAGTGACAGAGCGAGACAATCAACAAAGAATAATGAGGAAAACAACTTAGAAAACATCTGCGGGATCAGCCGATCGCAATTTGCGAACTGTAATCGCGGCTGAAATCATACACATCAGCACTGTGAGAATGAACACTTGCAACGCAACATCAAACCGCATTACCACTGCAAGCTGGGTTAAATTTCCCAGCACTCCGTAAAGCGCGATCGAGCAGCCAAATCCGGGCAGAAAACCCAGCACCGCTAGAATAATGGCTTCTTGAAACACCACGACAAGCAGTTGATTATCTGAGTAGCCGATCGCCTTTAGCGTGGCATATTCCGGCAAATGCTCGTTTACGTCGGTATAAAGCACCTGGTACACAATAATCACCCCTACCACAAAACCCATAATGGTTCCAAAGTTAAAGATGATTCCAGGCGGCTGATTTGACCAGTAGCGATTTTCGAGCGCGATGAGTTCCTGATGGTTGAGTATCGCAACGTCTTCTGGCAAGATGGTTTGAAGCTGGGCAATGACTTCAACCGGATTCGCATCTGGCTCTAACGTCAAAACTCCTGCATGAATGTTATCCGCACCCGCTTCACCAAACAAACGCAGATAGTTCAGATCACTGGTGACGACATGACCCCGCTTAAACAGGCTGCTCCCCATTGAAAATAGCCCACCGACCCAAATTTGTCGATCGCCTACCTCCGTCGAGACCGTCTCGCCCTGCTCAAACGCCTGACCTACTGAACCCAGTGAAGACAGAGATTTGCGATCGAACAGCACCGTGTCAGGCTGCTCAATTTGCACCAACTGTTGATTAATCGCAGGGAGGTTCATCACGGGCTGAGCCGGATTAAATGCGATCACAGTGACATCAGTGACTTCCTTATTCCAGGGATTTACCCAGGACGTTTGCGTGTAATAAAGCGGTTTTGCGGCTTCAATAGCGTCGATCGCGCTAACCCGATAAAGCTGATCTTTGGGAAAAGATTGATTACCCAAAAATTTCGAGTTGCGATTCACTAAAAACAAATCTCCCTGAACATTTTCGGGAAAGCGAGTCACGCCATCGAACATGGTAGCGCGAAAGCCAAGCTGCATAAAAATCAGAATATTTGCAAACGAAATTCCTGAGATTGCAACCAGCAGCCGCACCTTCTGATGAGACAACTGCGACCACGCCAGCGGGATTTCCTTCGGTAAACTGAACTTGAATGGTTTAGAAATTTGCATAGGTATCGAGGCAAAAGTGGAATATCGAAAAGTGCAGAAAACGCTGTATATTTCTGCCAATCGATCGGACGAGGAAGTGTCTTCAAGCGTGTCAAAGGTGCTGCATCGCCTCCTCAATTTCCCGTCAATAGGTGACTTTGAGCGTGAGCGTCATTGGCTCGCTTCCTCGCAGAATTGCCCCGCTAGGGAAACGGTTCGGATCAATCGGCTTTATCCCGGTGAATTTTGACTCTCACCTGCATATAGGTCAATCCTGCAACTTGCTCGCTTGATTGAGCATCCAGGCGAATTTTGACTTCTACGACTCGTGCATTGCTATTGGCAGCAGGATCAGTGTCGAGAATATCTACCTTTTTTACCTGTAAGCCAATCTGTTCGACCGTTCCCTTTAATTCCTCAGTAAAGCCACCATTTTCGCTGGCGATCGTTGCCCGTTGCCCAGTTTTGATCTTAGGAACATCAGTTTCATACACTTCTGCGATGACTGCCATGCGATCGGTTTGTCCCAAATCGACAATACCCGCTTCCGAGTCAACCTGCTCGCCAATCTGAGTGTTAATTTTGAGGATTTGTCCGGCGGCCGGAGCGCGAACATAATAATCTTCAAGTTCGGCTTGTTCGCTGGCAAGTTTGCTAATGGCATAGCGGACTTGTGCCTGGGGCACTGTAACATCCACCGGGCGCACTTCTGATAAGTTGTTCAGGGTTGCTTTTGCTTGAATGATCTGGGCATTGAGGGTTGCGATCGTATTCGCTAACTCTGCTTGTGCCTCGGTCACTTGGGTCTGGGAGGTGCGGTAGTTTCTGCGATAGCCATCTAATGTCGCTGCGCTAATTGCCCCCTGCTCAAACAGTTGAGCGTATCGATTGTAAGTCGTTTGAGCATTTTGTAGCTCGACTTCAGCTCGACGTAGGGATGCCTGTTTCGCGACGGTGTCTGTGTTCAGTTCCGCTTGGAGTCGGACAATCGCAGCCTGCTGTGCCCGGATCTGACTGGAATTGCTGCTACCTGCCTGAACCTGCTTCAACTTTGCCTGCTCGATCGCCACGCTATTTTCAGCTTCGATCACCGCAGCCTGCTGTTTCTCTAGCCCCTGCAAAATCGCAATCACCTGCCCGGCTTGAACCTGATCGCCTTCTGCCACCAGCAAGCGATTGACTCGACTATCCCTGGCGTTGGCAACTGAAACTTTGATAATCGAGCTTTCCGGCTCAATACGTCCAAGGGTGGCAACTGCCCGAATCGGCTGAGGAGCGGTCACGGGTGTTTCGACAGATGCACGACTCGGTACTGCAATCCGCTGAACTGCCCAGACTCCCATTCCCATACAGCCGATTGCTAAAACGAGCCAGTATCCCTGCACTCTCGCAAACTGCTTCTGCATAATCGCCTATTGGTAATAAATTGTTTGAGGAAGTTTCAGGAAACGGCTCTAGAACTTCCAGGCAGCATAAATCACGCCAGCAAACAGCACCAAGGTTGCAATGCCGATGTAAACCATCTTGAATTCGTGGTGATCGATCGCGTGATCGATCTGTTGACCTAGCTCCTGGCGAAATTGCTCAATCTTCTCTTTAGCCTGCGGGTCAGAAATTGATGCAAAGCTGTTTCCCCTTCGGGACGGTCGGCTCACACGCTTGCTCATGGGACGTTCCCCTGAAATATAGATCAGCGACGATACCGTGCTGAATTTAGGCTTAGAGTACCCAGAAACAAGTCAAGGTAACATTGTCCCCTTGCGTCCCCTTGCGTCCCTTTGCGTTCCTGTAGTGACTACATAGGAAGCTTTCCTGCAAAAACGACTCTTACAGGGGTGATCGACTTCGGCATTCTGCATTGCGCTTCCAAAGGGACGATACCAGGAATTGCAAAGACAAAGATTAAAGGCACTTGTCGAGCCGTTATTTTATAGCCCTACGCAACAGAGATAGGACAGTAACATAGAGGCTAGAAGAGAGTTGGGAAATGGTCATGTCCGCCCCCTACAGCTACGACCTCCGCACTAAAGCAATCGAGGCAG
>NZ_JACJOR010000138.1:0-5998 GCF_014695615.1 Leptolyngbya sp. FACHB-711 | reverse complement strand
GACCTGCTTTCGCTGAGGGATAGACAAACGGCAGTGTCAGTATATTTTTCACCCTCGCCCAATATGCAGCAATTGAATTCGCCTAAACCCTACGACGGTTCGCTGTTGATGACTGAAAGTGCCACTGTTGATTCTGAGCGAGAACTGCCAAAAGCAGAATCGCCTAAACCTGCCGACCACGTAGCGATGCCGTCACGATCGTCGGTGCAAAGCAGCTCCAATTCTGGGGTAATTTCCATGTCCCCAGCCCATTCAGGCTCAGGTAGCTCTGGACGGGAAGCAAGAGCGGCTCAAAATGGTCTAACCCCTCAGGGATGGCGCGTTACCGAACAGCGCACCGAGGCGCTACGGCGACTGCTCGACCAGCACCGGGGCGAACGCCATTTGGTTCTTCTGCAAGACTTTCCCGACCCAGATGCCCTTTCAGGAGCCTGGGCTTATCGCCTGATCTCAGAGCAGTTTGATATCACCTGTGAGATTGTGTACGCGGGAACGCTGAGCCACCAGGAAAACATTGCCTTGGTGCGCCTGACCGGATTGCCTGCCCAACGTTGCTCTGGTCAAGCTCTAAAGGAAAAAAACCTCTCTCATTACCACGGCTGCGTCCTGATTGACAACCAGGGCACAACCACGCAGTTTATGCCGCTAGTGCAGCAGGCAAACTTGCCCATCATTGCCGTAATTGACCACCACACAAGCCAGGGTGAGCTAAAGGCAGAATTTATCGATCTGCGTCCTCAAACCCGCGCCACTGCCACAATCTTTACCCAATACTTGCAAGCCGGACTGCTGAAGCTCGACAGCAGCAACAGCGACCATATTAAGTGTGCTACTGCCTTAATGCACGGCATTCGATCGGACACGAATCGGCTAATGCAGGCGCAAGAAGAAGACTTCCTGGCAGCCGGATACCTGAGCCGCTATTACGATTCGCAGCTTTTGAACTCGGTGCTGCAAGCCTCGCGATCGAAGCGGGTGATGGACGTCATCGAACGATCACTGCGTAACCGCGTTCTGCAAAACAACTTCTCGATCGCGGGTGTGGGCTATTTACGGTATGACGATCGTGACGCAATCCCTCAAGCGGCGGATTTTCTGGTAACTGAGGAAAACGTGCATACCGCCGTTGTCTATGGGATTGTCCACGACGAAGACGAAGATCTAGAGGTGGTGATTGGTTCGCTCCGCACCAATAAAATCACCCTTGATCCCGACGAGTTCATCAAAGAAGCCTTCGGGCAAGATACCCACGGACGGTTCTTTGGCGGCGGGCGATCGATGGCAGGCGGATTCGAGATCCCGATGGGCTTCCTCTCTGGGTTTAACGAAAACGCCGAATACACTCGTATGAAGTGGGAAGTTTACGACGCGCAAATCAAGCAAAAGCTTTATCGCCTAGTGAATCCTGAGAACGGCATGATTCGCACGGTTTAACCTAAGCCTAGCGCGATCGGGTCGCATTCCAAGGAATGAGGGCATCTTGCGCGATCGTCCCCGCCACCGCATAAGCTCCATGCCGATTCAGGTGGCTGGGGTCCGAAAAATAGCGCAGTTCGGATGTCCATTTTTCACCCAAGTCGACAAAGACCAGTCCTGAATTGCTCATTCGCTGCTGCACCATGTACTGGCGGAAGCTGCGCTCATGGCGCATTCGTGCCGGATCGAGATAGTCTCCGGTTAAAGGCAGATTGACAAACACGACGGGGATCTGGCGAGCCTGGGTGAATTCCAGCAGCGATTTGAGGGCATTGTCCTGTTCGCCTTGAATGCGGAAATTTTCGTAGTCGCTGTCATACTGCCCGATCACCCTAGCATATTTTTGATAGTAAGTTGCCGGATTAAACTGCATTCCCAGCGACAAAAAGCCCTGAAGATCTATCACTGGCTGTCCAGGCTGTAATAAGTTGGCAGTCTGGTCAGGAGATTGGGCAGTCATTGCAGGCACAGGGGATTCAGACCCATCAGGCATCAAGGCAGTCAGCTGCTGCTGGATCAAATGCTTGATCCGATCGCGCCCTTGATGAACCGGAGCCACATTTGCAAGCTGACTGCTAAACCAGCGATCGAGCTGCTGGTAAGACTCGGTAAGCGAAGCATTAAACGAGAAGCGGAATCCTGACTTTTGGGTAGGTTGGGTGGCACTCGTTCCGGGCAGGTTGGGAAGGGGAAAGGTTCCAGCAAGCAACTGACGATAGGCAGCCGAAGCCACGATGCCGTTGTAGGTAACATCCGTTGTGCCACTATTAAAGGCGCGTGCCCCATCTGCCCAGATAATCAGGCGCGGCAACTGATCGGGGGTCAGAATGCGCTGCACCAAAAGATCCACTACCTGCACCGTCGCACCATTAATCCCCAGGTTGAAAATCTTCAGGTCAGGGTAGCCGAGTCTAGCAAGCTCCTGCTGAAGGGCGATCGGATCAATACCGCGCAGTGCCCTAGAACTTCCCACAATCAAAACATCGGGCGTTCCCTGTTCCCGCAGGAAGTTGTAGTAAAGCTGAAGTTTCTGATCGAGCTGACGACTGTTAAACGTGGGCAGATTGGTCGCCTGTGCCTGAATTTCAAACGCGGCTTGATTTAAGCGATTGTTAATGGGCGTGTAACGTAGGGGTTGCGAGGCAGTAGTTTGACGAGGTGCAGCCGTTTGCCGAGGGGCAGCATTCTGTCCAGGCACAGCCAGAGAACGGGTTGCAGCCGATGGGTTTCCCTGCGGAGTAGGACGGGTAAATCCTTCACGATTAAATGTATTGGAGTCGGTGTTGGGAGCCTGCCTAAGGCGAATCGGCGGCGAAGCCTGCCCGTTTGGAGAAGCAGACAGCGGAGCAGGAGAAACCGAAACTCGGGGCGATACCTGGGGTGATGCTTGAGGGGGTTCCTGGTTAGGGGTAACGGGTTCGGTCGGAGCAATGAGCGTTGATCGATTCTCTGCCTCTGCCGGAGTGGGCTGACCGCGAAGCCAGCTTAGCAACAGCAGATTTCCCTGCACCATCAGCAGCAAGCCGATCGCACTCCAGACCAGACCAGCAGCAGTTCCTTGATAGCTGACCTTTCCAGGCAGGGCGGCTTTTGGGTGTTGTTCAGCCGCAGGCACAAAAATCTGCGATCGGGTCAAAAGCTGGCGGATCTGATAGCCGCATCGCTGCCGCAACTCTCGCCAGGTGCTCTGAAGATCGGCAGGAGTCAGCTCAGGACGCAAAATCGATGCTTCCGAAGCGGGAAGTAGCTCATCCACATAGGCAGATGTGGCAGCAAATTCGGGTATGACTTCGGGAACCAATCGCTGACGCGGCAAAAAGTCTACGCCATTGCTCCAGAGCGGTTTTTTCTGTCCGGCTCTGCGCCCGTAGATGCGAACGCCCGACAAATTGGGCAGTTTGAGCTGCTGAAGGAATCGCGAGGCTGCCAGGCTAACCTGTCGCTGCTCGGGGCAAATGACCCCCTCGCACATCAGATGCAGCAGAAGCTTGGGGTCATCTCCTGGCTCTCCTTTGGCATTCGGGTCAGGCTTCGGCAACAGCAGCAGGCGAATTCCGCCGATCGTCAAATAGCGATCGAGATTTGGATTTAGCAATCGATGCAGCAAAAAGGCAACGGCTTCCCAGTCTCCGCGCTGTGCCAGAGTCAGAGGCGGATCGGCAAAGGCAGCATGAATCGCAGCAGGCAGCGACATCCACTCGACCCAGCCCGGCGAATCCGCAGCCGTTTCAGGACCATAGAGCGTCGCCGCATGAATTCCTTGAGGTCCCAGGGCTTCGAGTGCCAGGGCAACTTCGGCTTTGAGTCGCTTTTGCTCTGGTTCTGCCAGGCTGCGCTGCAACGCCATCTTTCCTCCGGCAGAAGCAATCGGTTCCGGTAGCAGGTCAGCTCTCGATCCTGATGGCTCAATCGTTTGCCATTCTGTGCAGAGGTGCAGCGTCGTATCCGTCAGCGTCGCTTTCGTAATCTCTAGTGCCCAGGCAGCCAGATCCTGGTTCAGCAGCCGTTGGAGCGCCTCCACATCACCCCAGCGTGCCCACTCGCGCAGCATTTCCGTTGCCGGAGTCAGGTCAACCCGCAGCAGCCAGTCGGGTTCGGTTTCCCCCTGCACTTGAAACAGGACGATCGCATCCCGATAGCCTTCGATCTCGAGTTCGCGCAGCTTTTGGGTAATCGGTTCCCCCAACGAAGCCGGATCGAGGCTATAAGCTGCTTCACAGGCAACCCAGAGACGTTTTGCCGTCCAGGTGTCTTGAAGGGGCGTATCGCTGGAATAAACCGCAGCTGGCGGAGAATAGGAAACTGATTTCGCACTAACCCGCACCCCAACCCCCCAATGACTAAGGGTTTCGCTCAGGTAGCTGGCGATCGCCATTTCCTCCCCGCGCTTTGCCAGACTAAGATTCGACAAAGCCAGAGCCGCTGTATCGGGGGAACGATGACTCGCTGGGGAGGCGGGACGAGGATTGCTCTGGGAAGCGGGGGGACGATCGAAAGCCATTCTCTGAGGCGGAAAACTCGCAGGCTGCTCGGGAGCAGCAACCGAAACGATCACTTCGGGCACGGCTTCACCCACTGTAAGCTGATTGAGATGACGATCGAGCTGATTGAGATAGATAGCAGCCGTCCAGAGGGGCTGACGCTGGCTCAGTTCGCAGGCATAAAGCTGAAGCTGATAAATCGGCGGCTGATCGTCAGACAGCAGAGTGTTTAGATTCGTTTCTTGCAGAGCCGGAACCAGCCACCGCAGCATCTCCGTCCGGTCTGGACAGGTTTGTTGCTCAATCAACAAATGCAGCTTATTACCCCGCAGCCGAAACTTTACGCGCAGTCCACGTTGCGCGATCGTCTGATGAATCCATCGCTCAAGGGGCGATCGAGAAGAAGATGGGGTTGCGGTTGCGTTTGACATTTAGACCCTGACGTAGCAATTCGCTAAGGTTAGCGTGGCAGGTACATCACCTTTCAGGCTCATAGCATACTCGGATTCCGCTCGAATGATGCACAAGGTTTTCATTTAAACTGGGAATCTGAACAGGGAACCGCCGGAGAAACCAGACTTAGACTGCAAATCAGGACGACAAACTAGATTGAACACCATTCACGCTATAGAATAGCCAGAATTGTTTTTGGGAGAAGGCTTATCCGGGTTGAGGAGAGGCTCAAAAGTCAAGCTTTGCCTCAACTAACAAAACTTTACAGGGAATTGCCTACAGTATCAGCCCTTTTTTCATCTATTGTGCTTGATTTGGCTAAATCAATCGACTTTGATCCGCCGGAATTGCAGCGACTACCGGGATTCACCTCATCTTTGAAAGGATGCCTTTAAACCAATGCCCCCAGAATCCATGCCCCAAGAATCCATGCCCGGCGTTAAAATCCCAACCTCCCTCCTCCTCAGCTTAGGCACAATTCCGGTGCTTGCCGTTCTGCTTGGCAGTAAAGCCGTCCTACAAGTTATGCGGGAAGTCGGCGAAGCCAGCGAAGAAATTTTTCGGGGCGATCGACTGCCCATTTTGGAGTTAGAGACCCAGAATTCCGGGCAGGTTTCTGAGCGATCGGGTTCATCGTCTTAGCCTGCTCTGGCACTGTATTAAATTCCGCACTAAATTCTGCAGGGGAGGGACGATCGCGGTCGTACATCTGCTGAGAAGTTGCTGTATCCCTACAAAAGCAGCGCACGTTCTCAGTAACCCTGCGGAGATTTGTATCGATGTTCGCCCTCTTGAACTTAATTTTGCGGCAAGAATTCACCTATTTAGCCTCTTGCTAGTAGGCTGGTTTGTTAACTCACATCAGTGCTTTTTCGAGTTCTAGCCAGGCAGTTACTTTTAACCGTAAAGAATTAACAGAATTCATCGCCTTAGCCGCAGACGAAAAGCTTCATTGATAAGGCGTTGAGCGCAGCGTTCAGTAGCTGCACTGAGGTTTTAGACATAAGCAATCTATGAATTTCAAGCCCTTCTATAACGGTAGCCGGAAGCGATATGGCAAATTGTCAATTAGTGAAAGACATCACCTG
>NZ_JACJOR010000137.1:0-12186 GCF_014695615.1 Leptolyngbya sp. FACHB-711 | reverse complement strand
ACACGCTGGAGTTTTTCGGACTCTGCGATCGCTGTCAGTTGCCCCAGGCAGCCGGACAGGAATAAGCCAAGGTTCAAAAATCTAGAAGTTTCTAAAAAGTTTCTAAGCCCTTCTGCCAAACCGGTCTCGCAGCCTCACCCGACTGGCAATGTAAATTGGAATCTGGTAATGCTCTGCCAGCAGCCAGCTCACCATCAGTAAATGAATTCCAAACGTGCAGCCCAGCCACGCGCCCGGCAACCACTCCCAGCGACTTCCCGGCAGCGGCGGAAACACATAGGTAGAGAGCCAAACGATTCCGGTGGGCAGCGTCACCAGCACCATACCAATTAGCCAGACCACAAGCGTCAAACTTGGATCGTCGTGATAGGCAGTCTGCCAGTTGCGCCCTGTCCATTTCCAGGTCATCAGCTGGGAGCTATCGACTACCTGCACGGTTCGCATTGCCAGGTTTGCAGTGAAAATATGCCGACAGAAATTGCAGGCAAAGGCATCCATCAGGGGCAGCCCGGTAATTTGCCCGTGACGACAAATCGGACAAAGATAGCTCTCTTGATAGCTAAGGTTGTGAGGTTCTAGCAGGGGTGGATTTTTACGATCGGGCTGCATCATGGACGTTTCGGGGCACTTTCGCGGTAGAGGCACGATGAGACATGGGACAAAGTGTATCGCCAATCGGAGAAGAACTGTTCCCGCTCATGGTAGATTCGAGTGCCCTTTAGCGAATCGCCAGACTATAGATTAAGCAGATGCAATCCAGCAGGCTTAGAGCAGCCCCATCAGCGTACCCGAACCCACCGATCGCGTCACTTCTCTGCCATTTTGCTCCAGCACAACAATCGGCTCCATACCCATCTCGACCCGCTTGACTCGCACTTGTCCGTTTGCCAGAGAGTCACCCACTCGTACCGATCGACTGGTTCCCTCCTCTGGAACTTTCACAATAATATTGGTCTTGCCGCCAACCTCCAGCACGCCACTAATTTCGATCGCTTCTGCCAGTCCAGTTGGAGAAACAGGACGAGGCGCAGGTGGCACAAGCAAAGGACCAGGCATCGCAGGCTGGACGATCGGCAAAGGTGGGGCAATGGTCACAGGAGGTAAAGGAATCACCGTGGCAGGCGCATTGGCGGCTACCGTCGCAGGTGGAGCTGACTCTGCTGGGGTGGCTTTGGAAATCAGCGTCGGTGTTACAGGCAGCGCAGCAAAGGGATCAGAACGTCCGACTTCAATCTGCGGCAATCGCTGAATACCAGCCGTGGGCGGAATCAGTTCAGGGACAGGAATCGGCGCAAGCCCTTTTGCAGCAGCCTGAGCGTTTGCGGGAGCGTTTGGCGCAGTTTGAGACGTTGCGATCGGGGCTGTCCCTACTTCTGGGACGTTGGGCGATGGCAGCGTTGCGCTAGGGGTCTGACGATCGCAGGCAGTTGTTCCGCCGATTGCACTAATCAGCAGCAGCATGAACCAATGAATTTTCATACACTCACTCCTCAGTAAAACCTCACATTGCGTTCAACATTGCGTTCAATCGTTGTTCTTAACGATTGTGTTTTCAACGATTCTGTTCAAGCGCTCAATTCATGCCATGCCCGATACTCAATCATACTGAGCCTTACTGGAAATGAGATAGAAATTTTGATAGACAAGGAGAGATTAATCAGAATGGGATTTTATTCGCGCCGAATTTTGCCTTACCTGCTGGATTGGTCAATGTCCTCGACAGAGCTAGCCCAGTATCGACAATCGGTTTTAGCCGAAGTGACCGGAACCGTGCTAGAAATCGGGTTTGGCACAGGCTTAAATCTGTCCTACTACCCGGAAGCGATTCAGCAGCTTGTGGCGATCGATGCCAATCCGGGCGTTCATGCCCTGGCAGAAAAACGGATCGCAGCATCCTCAATCACTGTAGACCATCGGGTCTTAAACGGTGAACGACTGCCAATGGCGGATCAAACCTTTGATAGTGTGGTGAGCACCTGGACACTGTGCAGCATTGCCAATGTAGAACAGGCACTCGCGGAGATTCATCGAGTCCTGAAACCAGGCGGCAAGTTCTTTTTTGTGGAGCATGGTCTGAGCCGCGATGCCGCCGTGCAGGTCTGGCAAAATCGGCTGACCCCTCTGCAAAAGGTAATTGCTGATGGCTGTCATCTCAATCGCAATATTCGACAGCTGGTTGAGCAACGGTTTGGCGAAGTTCGCATCGAAGAATTTTACGGCGAGGGACTGCCAAAGCCCCTGGGGTATCTCTACAAAGGCAAGGCAACGCGATCGTCTTAACCACTGATCAAAATCGCGATTGGCTCAGGCGACAACACTGCCGCCCAAAAATTGTACGAGTCGCGAGGCTACGTCAAAGACACCGAGCAGCAATGCCGAAAAAGCACATCCGCAATCCAAACACCCCAGACCAGAAAATCGCTTCCCCCAATCCAGTAAAATCACTTTGAGCGATTTATTCTGAGGGGAATTCCGGGGCGGGCTTATGACAAAAGCATCGATCGGCGTAGCGGTCATTGGCACGGGGTTCGGGCAAAAAATTCATATTCCCGGACTGCAAATTTATCACCGAACCGACGTGAAAGCGGTCTATCATCGCGAGCGAGACAAAGCTCAGTCGATAGCCCAGACCTTTGAAATTCCCCAGGCTTGCGGCACGATCGATGAAGTCTTATCTCGATCAGACGTGCAGGCAGTCACGATCGCCACGCCGCCTTTTTTGCACTACGAAACGGCAAAGCAAGTCTTGCAGGCGGGAAAGCATCTGCTGCTAGAAAAGCCAACGACGTTGACCGTTCAAGAGGCGATCGAGCTGTATCATCTGGCGCGATCGAACCATTTGACCGTGACGATGGACTTTGAGTTTCGGTTTATTCCCGCCTGGCAGCGATTGGCAGAGCTTTTGGCAGAAGGCTATGTCGGCGAAAAGCGATTGATCAAAGTAGACTGGCTGGCATCGAGTCGGGCAGATGCGTCGCGTCCCTGGAACTGGTATGCCCAAAAGGAATTGGGCGGTGGTGCGCTGGGGTCGATCGGTTCTCATTTGTTTGATTACCTATTCTGGCTATTTCCGCCCGTGACGCGGCTTTGCGGCTGGTTGACCACTTCGATTCCGCAGCGTCCTGACCCCGTCAGCGGTAACCTTAAGCCCGTCGATGCGGATGACACCTGTTCGCTAATGCTGGAGCTGGCAGACGGAACTCCCTGTCAGGCAGTGCTGAGCGCAGTCACCCCCCAGGGACGGGGACATTTTGTGGAGATCTATGGCGATCGCGGCACCCTGATTTTGGGCAACGACAACCAGAAAGACTATATCCACGGCTTCAAGCTGTGGGGCAGTCAAAACGGTGCGCCCCTGACCGAACTGGAAATTCCCGATCGCCTCGCGTTTCCCACGACCTATCCTGATGGGCGACTGGCTCCGTTTTTGCGAGTGATCGATCGCTGGGTGCAGGGCATCGATCAGGGCGAATCGCTCACTCCCTCGCTTTACGAAGGCGTGTATGCCCAGCTTTTAATGGATTTAGCGCACCAGTCCAACGAAACCGGAACCTGGATCACGGTTCCCCGCCTGGAAAGCGTTTTAGGATAAGACAATGCTAAAAGCCGTTCTCTTTGACTTTAACGGAGTCATCATCAACGATGAGCCGCTGCACGATCGCCTGCTGGAACAAGTTCTGCTGGAAGAGAACCTGCGAATCAAGCCAGAAGAATATCGTGAAGTGTGCTTGGGACGAAGCGATCGAGTTTGCCTAAGCGATTTGCTGGCGCGGCGGGGTCGAGTTCCTGGCGATGACTATCTCGATAAACTGGTTGCCCGGAAATCAAGCCTGTATCAGCTTCAAATTCAATCGATGGAGAAGCTGCCCATTTATCCCGGCTTGAACGATCTGCTATTTCAAATTCGGGCTGCCAGGTTGCCTCTCGCCGTTGTCAGCGGTGCAGTGCGGGCAGAAATTGAGCAGGTGCTAAAGCAGGCAGACCTGGCACAGTATTTTTCCGTGATTGTTGCCGGAGACGAAATCAAAACCAGCAAGCCCGACCCAGAAGGTTATCTGCTCGCAGTCGATTGTCTCAATCAGCAGTTTTCCGAACTCCAACTTCAGCCGCAGAATTGTTTGGCGATCGAAGATACATTTGCCGGGATTGAAGCCGCCAAAAAAGCAGGAATGCAGGTTGTGGGCGTCGCCAATTCATACCCGTTTCATATGATGCAGCGATGCTCCAATTGGGCAGTAGATTATTTGAATGATTTGGAATTTGATCGAGTGAAGGAAGTGTTTGCGAAAAAGCAGGTGGGGTAGCGTATTAATCAACCTGATCAGCTTGATCACCCCTGATCACCCCTAATCACCACTTAGGGCGATGGCATAGAGGGAAAGCGAACTGTCAAAATAGTAGTATCTGCTTCAGCTTCCCACCAGTGTTCAACGCCAGGGAGCCACATCGCATAATCGCCCTGCTGCGCCAGAAGCACTGACCGTTCCGAAAACTCCAGCCGAAAGCGTCCACTGATCAGAATTGAAAGACTGGTGACTCGAGTGTCCTTTGTCCAGTCCTCTCGACGATCGCCCTGCCGATGCGTTCCCCACTTCAGTTCCACAGTGTTGGTCGATCGAGGGTCACTGGAGGGAGAGATAAAGTGTCCCATAAACCAGCCTTGGTAATCTTTTCCTTCTGCAATGGAATTTCCAATAATGACGCCTGAAGACATGATTTAATCCTCTAGAGGGATAGACTGCTGGTATATCGCCTGTACGGGTGATTTAAATTACAGGCGGAAGTGTTTTCAACAAACTAATATCTCTTCAACGCCTGATTTAAACCCGTTAGAAAGCCATTTCAGCGATACGTGTAGTTTTATTTGCTGAAGAAAATACTGTGTAAATTCATTTATGAAATCTCCCAGTATTTGAGGTTGTCATCTAACTTAAGAATGATTCAGTATGAAGAGGTTAAGGGCAGATTCGTTTTTGCTGAGAGTCTGTTTTTAGAAGCGGATTAATTGCAAGAAACTGTCGCGGTCTCTCTTCTTTTCGTTTCGTTAAAGAAATCACCCCCAGATCTTCTTTTTCTCCCAACGCACAGCAGATCTTTAGAGTTACTAGGATTCAAGTTTGATGCAATTACTGGGTAGAGATTTAGAGAATCAGCACCCCTCTGGTTCCGTTCCGATATCATCAATGTTCCGACAGCTTGAAACGGGGTATCCGCGTCCACAGCTCCAGCGCTCGAATTGGATTAACCTGAATGGTACCTGGCGATTCGCCTTTGATGATACCGGACAGTGGCACAAGCCCGAAGATGTGACCGAGTGGACGCACGCGATCGAGGTGCCTTTTGCGCCCGAAGCTCCGCAGAGCGGCATTGGCGATACGGGCTTTCATCCTAACTGCTGGTATGAGCGCGAGTTTGCTGTCGTCATTCAAGAACACTGCGATATTCCAGAGCAAGGGTCTGATCAGAATCATCAGCCTGCCTGCCTGACCCTTCGCCCCGGTGGTCGGGTGCTGCTGCACCTTGGTGCAGTAGACTATTACACCCGCGTCTGGGTGAACGGTCACTACATGGGCGAACACGAAGGCGGACACACTCCCTTTAGCTTTGACATCACTGCAGTTCTGAATCCGGGAGAGATTCAGCGCGTCACCGTTTGGGCACAAGATGATCCGCATGAGCTGGCAAAGCCTAGAGGCAAGCAGGACTGGCTGCTGGATGCACACAGCATTTGGTATCCCCGCACCAGCGGTATCTGGCAAACCGTCTGGCTAGAGAGCCTGCCGGAAACCTATGTCAAGCAGCTTCGCTGGACGCCTCACTTTGAACGCTGGGAGATTGGGTTTGAAGCATTCCTGGCAGGCACGATTCAGGAAAATCTTCAGCTCAAGGTGCGGCTGACCGTAGACAATCGCCTGCTGGTGAATGACATCTATGAGGTGATTAACAGCGAAGTGCATCGCCGCATTGCCCTGTCTGATCCGGGAATTGACGACTATCGCAACGCGCTGCTGTGGAGTCCTGAAAAGCCGACGCTGATCGATGCTCAGGTGCAGCTCTGGCATAACGGCGAAATGATCGATGAGGTCAAGTCCTACACGGCAATGCGAACAGTGGGCATTCAGCGCGATCGTTTCATGCTGAACGGGCATCCCTACTATCTGCGGCTCGTTCTGGATCAGGGCTACTGGACCGAAACACTAATGACCCCGCCCTCGGACGAAGCCTTGCGTCGTGATATTGAACTGACCAAGCGCATGGGCTTCAACGGCGTTCGAAAGCACCAGAAAATCGAGGACCCGCGTTTTCTCTACTGGGCAGACGTGATGGGACTGCTGGTGTGGGAAGAAATGCCGAGTGCTTATCGCTTTACCCAAAAGGCAGTCGAGCGAATCACCAAAGAATGGATCGAAGTGATTGAGCGCGACAGTAGCCATCCCTGTATTGTGGCGTGGGTTCCGATCAACGAATCCTGGGGCGTGCCGAACCTGACCGAAAACGCTGCTCATCGCTACTACGTGCAGGCACTCTACTACCTGACCAAAACCCTTGATCCGACTCGTCCGGTGATTGGCAACGACGGTTGGGAAAGTGCAACGACGGATATTCTGGCAATTCACGACTACGACAATCAGCCGCAGCGACTCGCCAACCGATATGGCTCGGATGTCAAACTGTCCGATTTGTTTCAAAATCAGCGTCCGGGTGGGCGAATCCTGACCCTCGACGGCTACCCGCATCAGGGACAGCCCATTATGCTGACTGAGTTTGGCGGCATTGCCTACACGCGCCCCGAAGAGTCTGCTCATACCTGGGGCTACGCCCGGTCGCAGGATGCCTCGGAACTGCAAGTGCAATACACTGCGCTACTTTCAGCGGTCAACCGCACCGAGATGTTTGCTGGATTCTGCTACACCCAGCTCACCGACACTTTCCAGGAAGCCAACGGTTTGCTGTACACCGATCGCACCCCTAAGTTTCCGCTAGAGGCGATCGCGGCGGCAACCCTGGCAAGAGAAGAACTCCCGGTTGCAGGGATGATTTCCTCTAATTCCGATGGATACGGCGGCACTCCTAGCTGGCAAGACCCGAATCAGGTTCAGCAAGCCCCGCACTGTAGCGGACATCCGGGGCAGCCCTGGTAGGAAATCATCTGGAATTTGGAATTCGCACTGATGGGTTGGGGGCGAAAGTCCCCTTCTTTGTGCTGTTGCCAGGAGACAGGAACCCTACCTATTTACCCAGTGCCAGCACCAGATCAATGCTTCAGAT
This sequence comes from Leptolyngbya sp. FACHB-711, assembly GCF_014695615.1. NCBI lineage: Bacteria > Bacillati > Cyanobacteriota > Cyanophyceae > Leptolyngbyales > Leptolyngbyaceae > Leptolyngbya > Leptolyngbya sp. FACHB-711. The sequence goes on along the minus strand of NZ_JACJOR010000137.1, from coordinate 4,917 downwards.
AAATGCTTCAAGACGATCGTTCAGCTTTCAAAATTGCGAATTCTGAATTCGTATTACGCTTGCCTCTTTAGATAGGGGCTTCGATTCCCTGCTGAACGTTATGCTCTGGCTATCTGCTCAACCAACAGACATATCTTCCGGGGTTGTAGACGCAGCGCATGGCTCCTCAAATGTATTCCCAAGAGTTCACGAAGCCCGACGGTCGCAGGTTGACCCTTTACAGTCGTCAGCCCATCGATGCAGGAATTCAAGCCCCCAGTCCGGGCAATGATCCGATTCAGGCAAATCCTCATCTGCGCTGGCATCCTTTGCGGGGTGAGTGGGTGGCGTATGCGAGCCATCGTCAAGGACGCACCTTTATGCCGCCGCCGGAATATAATCCGCTCGCGCCGACGATCGATCCCAGCGTGCCCACCGAGCTGCCCCAGGGACACTATGACGTGGCGGTATTTGAAAATCGCTTTCCGTCGATGGCTCCCTCGGCACATGATGCCCCCCCAGCGATCGTCGAAACGGGGCCTGCGAACGGGGCCTGCGAGGTCGTTGTGTTTACCCAAGACCCCAATACCTCGCTGAGTCAGTTACCGCTTGATCACCTTGATCTGCTGCTGCAAGTGTGGGGCGATCGAACTCGGGCCTTGGGCGATCAGGCTCAGATTCAGTATGTGCTGCCGTTTGAGAATAAGGGCGTGGAAGTTGGGGTAACGCTGCACCATCCCCACGGACAAATTTATGCGTATCCATTTGTGCCGCCTGTTCCAGCTCGCATGCTAGAGCAGCAGCAGCTTTACTACCAGAAGCATCAGCGTGGCTTGCTGCAAGATCTGATTCAAACCGAAATTGAAGATGCTCAGCGCATTCTTTATCAGGATCAAGCAGCCGTTGCGTTTGTCCCGGTGTGTGCCCGCTATCCCTACGAGGTCTGGGTTGCGCCAATTCAGCCCGTGGCAACCTTTATGGATCTGTCGCCCTCACAGCGATCGAGTCTGGCAAAAGCTCTCAAAACCGTAACGCTTAAGTTTGACGGGCTGTGGCAGCGTCCTTTCCCGTATCTAATGGCGTGGTTTCAGGCTCCGACCGATGGGCGATCGCACCCAGAAGCACACCTGCACGCTGAGTTTTATCCGCCCTACCGCACCCGCGACAGGCTTAAATATCTGGCAGGAACCGAACTCGCCGCCGGAATGTTTGCCAACGATGCCTTGCCCGAAGAGAAAGCCAAAGACCTGCAAGCCGTTGTAGTGACGCTGGAAGAACCGAGCCTCAGCGTATAGCAAGGGGTTTCCACTGGTAGATGCGTTCCGTGCAGGGTAATACGTGCTTTCAGGGATTGATGCATTGCCGCTCTGCCTAACCTATCCTGCGATCTCCAGTCGTTTCCTGCGACCTACAGTTATTTGATTGATTAGGCTATCTGATTGACCAAGCTCGTTTCAGAAATGCTTTTAGAAATTCTTATTTGAGGACAGTCTGATGGTGACAGCACTCCCCTCGGCGATCGATCAACATGCAGCAACGGCTTCAGAAATTGCTGATAAATTGGGTAAACTGCGGCAGGCTTTGCAGGAAAAGGGCGCGTCGGGCGTTCGCTTGCGGGGCACAGACTGGTTTGCCTGGGCGACAGCGGGAGGTTCCCATACCGTTTTACTGGCGGCAGAAGCGGGTGTTGCGGATGTGCTGATCACGCAAAATGGCGCGTACATTCTCACCAACGAAATTGAAGCGCAGCGACTCAAAGACGAGGAACTGTCTGGAAATATCTACCAGGTTGAGGCAAGTCCCTGGGCAGATGAGGAACCGCAAAAAGCCTTTATCCAGGAGGTGACTGGAGGCGGCAAAGTTATTAGCGATTGTCCCGCGTCGGGCGAGTTTCCCTTACCCCATTCCCTGATTCAGCAAAAGCGGATTTTATTGCCCGGTGAGATCGATCGCTATCGTCAAGTCGGACGACTCGCCAGCGAAGCGATGACCGAAGCAATGCAGCAGGCACAGCCCGACTGGACTGAGTATGAATTAGCAGGCGCAGGCGCAAAAGCAATGTGGGCAAGAGGACTTCACCCCACCCTGACGCTGGTTGCCGGAGAGCGACGCTTGCCGCTGTATCGCCATGCCGTTCCCACCGGAGAAGCGATCGGACACCGGGCAATGATGGTTTTTTGTGCGCGAGGCTTTGGGCTATACGCCAACCTCACCCGCTTTATTTCCTTCGGAAAACTATCTGAGGAAGAGCAAAACCGCCATCGCCAAGTGCGCGAAATTGAAGCTGTCGCCCTCGATCTGTCTAAGCCCGAGACCCCTCTGAATCAGGTTTACCAGACGCTCAAGCAAACCTACGAACAGCACGGCTATCCCGACGGTATTTTGAAACACCACCAGGGCGGCACCACAGGCTATCTCTCCCGCGAAGTTGTCGCCACCCCAACGACTACTGACCAACTCGCTGCCAATATGACGATCGCCTGGAACCCAAGCCTCCCTGCTGCCAAAGTCGAAGACACCTTCCTGATCCACCCTGATGGAACTCTGGAAAACCTCACCCTTGACCCTCGCTGGGTAAGCATCCCAGTCCACGATCGCTCCAGACCCCTTCCCTTAGAACTCTAACCCCCTTATCCCCTCACCCATCCCCTCATCCACCCCTCCATGTCCGATTTCAAATCCATTTTCTCTACCCCTCTTGAAGTCGAAGCGGCTGCCCCCGGACGAGTCAACCTGCTGGGAGAGCATACTGACTATAACGATGGCTTTGTCCTGCCGACGGCAATCCCGCAGCAGACGATCGTGCAGTTAGGATACAGCGCAGACCAGGCGTTTCATTTTTATTCTCATGAGCTGAAAGAGCAGGTTGATTGGCAGCCTTCAGGCACGACGCCTGCTGAATTTGCTCGCTATCTGGTGGGTTGTATTCGATCGCTCGAAGAAACCGGAATCTCCGTGCCGCCGCTCAATGTGTTTGTTGCCTCGGATGTGCCGATCGGCTCTGGACTTTCTAGCAGTGCGGCTTTGGAAGTAGCGATGCTGCGCGGACTGCGATCGCTCCTGAATCTGAAACTCAATGACGTGCAAATTGCCCAGCTCGGCCAGCAAGCCGAAATTCACTATGCCGGGGTGCAGTGCGGCATTATGGATCAAATGGCGTCTAGCCTTGCCGATCCGGTTCACATGCTGTTTCTGGATACGCGCAGCCTCGATCGCCAGATTCTCGATTTACCCGAAAACAGCGAAATCCTGGTAATCGATAGCGGCATTCCCCGAACGCTAGCAGGCAGCGGCTACAATCAGCGACGGGCAGAATGCGAAGCAGCGGCTAAACAGCTTGGTGTTAAAGCACTCCGCGATATTAGCGACCCCGCAACTGTAGAATCCTTACCAGAACCGCTGCGCCGTCGTGCCCGCCATGTGGTGACGGAAAACAATCGCGTTCTGGAAGCTAAACAGGGTGTTTCTGCCGATCGCTTTGGAGAACTGATGAATGCCTCTCACGCCAGTTTGCGGGATGACTACGAGGTGTCGGTTCCGGGACTGGATCAGCTTGTGGCAATCCTTCAGCAAACGCCAGGAGTTTTTGGTGCACGTCTGACTGGAGCCGGATTTGGCGGAGCCTGTGTTGCCCTGGTGCAGCCGGGACAGGCTGAGACGATCGCTCACCAAACCCTCGAAAAATACCAGCAGCAGGGATTTCAAGGAAAGATCCTGGTTCCTGAAAGCGATCGATCGATTCGGTAATGGAATGCAGGCGACTACGCAGATGTCTGTTCAACAGATAAGTTTAAGAGATTAAGTTCAACAGATAAACAGAGCTGTCTATCACCTTAGAGCACGGCTAGGACAGCTCTGGAAAAAGCTCGAGCCTCGCTTAGATAGGAGCAGCTTCGGGCAAGGTTGGCGGCTCGCTGCCGAACCACTTCTGGTAGATCTCGTTGTACTTACCGCTTGTAAGCAACGTGTTCAGTGCCGTATTTATCTTTTCTGCGTTAGGCGAGTTTTTGGGCAAAGCAATGCCGTAATACTCCTCAGTCAGCAGCGTACCTGCGACCTTGATACCGGGAATATTGCCGCTCTTGATCGCGTATAGGGTGACTGGCGCATCGTTGATCACTGCATCTACGTTTCCGTTTGCAAGTTCCTGAAGGGCAAGCGGAGCAGAGTCAAAGCTGCGAACCTGTGCGCCCTCAATCTTTTGTGCCTCCTGTGCGCCCGTTGTGCCGAGCTGAACTGCAATTTTCTTATTGCGAAGTGAATCAAGCGAAGTGACATCGCTGCTATCGTCTTGAACTGCGATCGCCAGCCCTGCCTTAAAGTAGGGACGCGAGAAAGAAATTGCCTGCGCCCGTTCTGCAGTAATGGTCATTGAGCTAATGGCAGCATCAATGGTTCCTGCTTGCAGTGCCGGAACTAGCCCGTCAAAAGGAAGGCTTTGAAACTCTACCTGAACGCCTGCTTCCTCGGCGACTGCATTCATCAGGTCGATCGAGAATCCTTCCAGGTTGCCATCGGTTCCCTGAGACTCAAATGGAGGAAAGGCTGGCTCCGTGCCAACGCGCAGGGTGGTTGCTGCTTCCCCTGTTCCGCCTGCTGGATTGCCCACCGTTGCCGTTGGTGATTCGCCGCCGCAAGCTGCAAAGGTCAGGGCACAAACCAAGCCTAAAATGCTCAGAGTAAGCTGTCGCAAAAAACGTGATCGCGTAATGCGTACTATCATCAAATTTTCTCCTAAACCCGAACTGATGAGAATGAAAAGAATTCAGGGAATTGAATGCCGGAACTATCGCTAAGTCAATTGTTTACCAAGCGATACATTCGATAAGAACAAAAGTGTATCGACTTTGTTGAAATTGGGCGACCAGCAATCGGGGGATTATTAAAAATATCAACCTTTTGGTAGAGCTTTAGTCTATCTTTGGTAATAGAAATTCG
>NZ_JACJOR010000136.1:0-3586 GCF_014695615.1 Leptolyngbya sp. FACHB-711 | reverse complement strand
TAACCCACTACAACTTGATGCACTACCTTCAAATCCTTCGCTAAGAGAGCAAGCGTCCTTGTAATCCTGATTGGTTGTGTTGTTCTTCTGGGTTGGTTCTTCAATATCCCAGCATTGAAGAGCATCCTGCCAATATGGGTGACGATGAAAGCGAACGCTGCCCTATGTTTTATTCTCAGTGGCAGTGCCCTATGGCAACTTTGTAAACGTACACGACGATCTGCTCGTTATGCCCAGATTTTTGCTGCAATCGTTTTGGGTATTGCGCTCCTGACTCTAATTCAATATGGCTTTGCAATAAATCTGGGAATTGACCAACTTCTGTTTCAAGAGTCAGCAACAGCTGTAGCAACTTCTGCTCCAGGGCGGATGGCTGTTAACACTGCCCTAAACTTTTTGTTGCTAGGGTCTGCTCTATTGCTATTAAGCAAGCCACGATCGTTTCAACCCGGTATCCAAACATTTACTGGCATTGCATTTTTGCTCTCCCTCCTGGGTTTGCTTGGCTACATCTATGGCATCCAAGAGTTTTATGGCTTTGGCTCATACACCAAGATGGCAGTTCATACGGCGATCGCGTTCATCCTTCTATGCGCTGGCATCTTTTGCCTGCATCCAGATCAAGGAATTATGAGCATGATTACCAGTCAGCATGCGGGCGGTATCATGGCAAGGCGGTTGCTTCTTACTGCCATTGGAATCCCCCCCCTCTTGAGTGGAATCATTCTAGTGGGCTATCGTGCTCAACTGTATAGCAGTGAAGTGGGTTTATCACTCTCTGCCGTGCTGACCATCATCGTGTTTGCGGTTGTGATCTGGGTGAATGCGAGAGCATTAGGCGAAATAGATATTCGACGGCAGCAGGCAGAAGAACAGCGCAAGAGTGAAGCACGATTTTGCTCTCTCACCACTGCAACGTCTCAAATTGTTTGGACAACTGCTTCAGATGGGCGGGTATTAGAAGATTCTCCCAGTTGGAGAGCGTATACCGGACAAACCTTTGAAGAGTACCGGAACTTTGGCTGGTTGAACGCGGTTCATCCCCATGATCGAGAACAGGCTGCTCAACGATGGTCACAGGCTGTTGAAGCAAAGAGCTTATATGAAGCTGAATATCGTCTTCGATCAGTGGAAGGGCATTATCGATATTTCTGGGTACGCGGAGTTCCGGTGCCCGCAAAAAATGGCAGTATTCATGAGTGGATCGGAACCTGTACTGATATTTACGATCGCAAACAAACCGAAGCGGCACTGCAAGAGCAAACCAACCTGCTGCAGCTCATCCTCGATTCAATGAGTGACGGGATTGTTGTTGCCAACGAGCAAGGACAGTTTCTGGTCTTCAACCCAGCGGCCGAGCAAATGTTTGGCAATGGAGCAACTGCCACCAGCAAGGATGAATGGTCGCAGCAATATGGTGTGTTCCTGCCCGATCGGGTAACGCCCTTTCCGGCAGATGAACTGCCTCTAGTACGGGCAATCCGGGGTGAGGAGCCGAAAGATGTTGAATTCTTTGTTCGCCATGCCCAGGCACCCCAGGGTCGGTGGGTACTTGCTAATGCCAGACCGTTGAGAGATGAGTCTGGTCAGTTAAAAGGCGGTGTAGTGGTTTGCCGTGATGTCAGCGATCGCAAACAAGCAGAGAATGCCCTCAGACAAAGTGAAGAACGATATCGCTCTCTGATAAGCGCAACTTCCCAAATTGTTTGGATGGCAGATGTAGAAGGGCGCATTGCACCTAATCCCGCCTGGAGAGCTTTTACCGGACAGACTGAAGCTGAGTTTGCTGGCTTCGGTTGGTTAGATGCCATTCATCCGGATGACCGAGAACGAACGATTCAGGTTTGGATGCAGTCCGTACAGACAAAGAGTTTGTATGAAACCGAATATCGCATCCGGGCAGCGGATGGAAACTACCGCTATTTTTTGATCCGGGGCGTTCCGGTTCTGAATCAAGATGGCAGCATCCGTGAATGGGTGGGTACCTGCACTGATATCCACGATCGCAAACAAGCAGAAGCTGCGCTCAAGGAGCGGGAAGAACAGTTACGGCAATTTATAGAACACACGCCGATTGCAGTCGTTATGTTTGATCAGGAAATGCGCTACCTGATTGCCAGTCGGCAATGGCTGCAAGACTATAACCTGCAAGCTGAAGACATTGTCGGACGCTCTCACTATGAAATCTTTCCTGAAATTACCGATGAGTGGAGGCAAATCCATCAACGTTGTTTAAGTGGTGTAGTAGAAAGGCGCGAAGAAGACCCATTCCCCCGGACTGATGGCTCATTAGACTGGGTGCGATGGGCAATCCACCCCTGGTATAGAGAAGGAGACGTGGGTGGCGTCATCATGTTTACCGAGATTATTACCGAACGGAAGCAAGCAGAGCAGAAGCTCCGCCAGACGCTAGACATGCTGGATCTAGCCAGCGACAGTATCATCATTCGGGATATGAGCGATCGAATCGTGTACTGGAATCAGGGCGCGGAGAACCTCTACGGTTGGACGAAAGCAGAAGTCATTGGTGAGTATATTCATACGTTCTTACAAACCACTTTTCCAAAGCCGTTAGAAGAAGTTCTAGCAGAGTTTTTAGAGCAGGGAAGCTGGGAAGGCGAACTACAGCATATCACTTGTGACGGACAGCCCATTATTGTGGCAAGCCGTTGGACGCTGCAACGCGATGCCGCTGGGCAACCCTTTGCCCAATTAGAAATCAATAGTGACATCACTCAACGCAAAGAAGCAGAAATTGCTCTACGCCAAAGTGAAGAACGCCTTCAAGCGATTCTCGATAATTCGCCTGCGGTCTTCTACATGAAAGATCCTCAAGGACAATTCATTACCGTCAATCGTCAATTTGAATCCCTGTTTCATCGCAGTAAAGCTGAGATCGTTGGCAAGCGAAATTGCGATCTGTTTGATTCAGAACTAGCAGATATTTTTGATGCCAACGACCAGAAGGTGTTGGAAGCAGGAACCGCAATGCAATGGGAGGAAGTTGCCCCACATGATGACGGGCTGCATACCTATCTATCTCTCAAATTTCCACTTCTAGCTCCCGACGGTTCTCCCTATGCGATTTGCGGTATTTCAACTGACATTACAGAGCGCAAACAAGCGGAGATCGCACTTGAACAAACTAAAGAAGCAGCGGAGGCGGCGAATCGGGCAAAAAGTGAATTCCTGGCGAACATGAGCCACGAGCTGCGGACTCCGCTTAATGGGGTCATCGGCTATGCCCAAATTCTTCAACGTGCCAAAAGTCTGAATGAAGAAGATCGATCGCGGGTTGAGGTGATTCACCAGTGCGGCTCGCATTTGCTGACCTTAATCAATGACATTCTGGATCTGTCAAAAATTGAAGCGCGGAAGACGGAATTGTTGCCCACCGATTTTCACCTCCCGGCATTTCTGCAAGGGGTGGCTGAGATGTGCCGCATTCGCGCTGAACTGAAGGGGATTCAATTTCGGTATGAATCGGCTCCTGAACTGCCGCTCGGTATCCGGGCTGATGAAAAACGCCTGCGGCAAGTCTTGATCAACCTGTTGAGTAATGCCATTAAATTTACCGATGCAGGCA
>NZ_JACJOR010000135.1:0-7128 GCF_014695615.1 Leptolyngbya sp. FACHB-711 | reverse complement strand
GATCAAAGAAGATGCCGCAATGGGCATTGTCTTTTCTGCCTTTTTCGCACTAGGAGTGACGCTCATTACGGTCGTCCAGAAGTCCAACAAAATCGACCTGAACCATTTTCTGTTTGGCAATATTCTGGGCGTGACTCAGTCAGAAGTTCGGGATACGGCGATCATCGCTGTCCTGGTGCTGCTGGCGATCGTTCTTTTTTATAAGGAACTGCTGTTTTTTAGCTTCGACCCGCTTGGGGCACAGGCGACGGGTTTGCCGACCAACTGGTTTGACACAGGCTTGATGATTTTGTTTGCCCTTACTGTTGTTGCCAGCATGAAAGCAGTCGGCGTCATTCTGGTTCTGTCGCTGCTGATCACGCCTGCTGCCACTGCTTATTTGCTCGTGCCGCGACTGCATCAGATGATGCTTGTGGGTGGGGCGATCGGCACTGTGTCGAGCCTGAGTGGGATGTATTTCAGCTATTACTACAATTTGCCTTCTGGTGCAGCGATCGTTCTGGTTGCGTCGGTGCTGTTTTTCCTGGCACTGCTGCTCAGTCCAAGCCAAGGAATTTTGGTGCGGGCATTTCAGCGAGCGTAAAAACCAGACAAAGCCAGCCAATTTTTTGGTTGCCCTTGCTGAAATCGGGTCAGAACCAGCTATACTCCGTTGGATGTGATCTCAGCAGGCAAGCATTACGAATGGTCGCGGTAGCAATTCTGGCGGCAGGGCGAGGGACTCGGATGAAGTCTCGTTTGCCCAAAGTGCTGCATTCTCTTGGTGGACGATCGCTTTTGGAAAGGGTTTTGGACGGCACGACAGAAATTCAGCCGAGCCGCCGTCTGGTGATTGTTGGGTATGGGGCAGAGCAGGTGAGTCAGGCTCTCGCCCATGTACCGGATGTGGAACTGGTTGAACAGCGAGAGCAGCTTGGAACTGGACACGCCGTTCAGCAGCTCATTCCTCACCTGGAAGGGTTTGAAGGAGATTTACTGGTACTTAATGGCGATGTGCCGCTGCTACGTCCTAAAACGCTCGGTGCTTTGCTTCAAACGCATCAAACGCATCAAAACGCTGCTACTATTCTCACGGCTCAGATTGCTAATCCCAAGGGCTACGGCAGAGTGTTCTGCGATAGCGAAAATCGGGTAACGCAAATTGTAGAAGACCGGGACTGTACGCCTGCTCAACGGCAAAACCAGCGCATTAATGCCGGAATCTACTGCTTTAACTGGTTAAAGCTGGCGGAAGTATTGCCCCTGCTTCAGAGCAACAACAATCAGCAGGAATACTATCTTACCGATGCCGTGACAGCAGTCTCGCCCGTGATGGCAGTGGATGTCGAAGACTATCAAGAAATTCTCGGCATTAACGATCGCCAGCAGCTCGCCGATGCCTATGAGATTCTGCAAACGCGCATCAAGCAGGAGTGGATGACAGCCGGAGTAACGCTGATCGATCCGGGCAGCATTACGATCGATACTGAAGTGCAGCTCGAACCGGACGTGATCATTGAGCCGCAAACCCATCTGCGCGGCAAAACCGTGATTCGATCGGGCTGTCGGATTGGTCCGGGTAGCCTGATTGAAAACAGCGAGATTGGTGAGAATACTACTGTTCTGCTTTCAGTGGTAAGCGATAGCAGGGTGCAAGCAAATAGCCGGATTGGTCCGTATACCCATTTGCGCGGTCATGTGGAAGTAGGACAAGGCTGCCGAATTGGAAACTTTGTCGAGCTGAAAAATTCGCGGCTGGGTGAGCAAACGAACGTGGCGCATCTCTCCTACCTGGGGGATGCGAGTTTGGGAAATCGGGTCAATATAGGAGCAGGTACAATCACGGCAAATTATGACGGTGTACAAAAGCACCGAACCGAGATCGGCGATCGTTCCAAAACTGGATCAAATAGTGTGCTGGTCGCGCCCGTGACCTTGGGGGCAGATGTGACCGTCGCTGCTGGCTCGGTTGTGACTGAAGATGTACCCCACGACGCGCTGGTGATCGCCCGTGCCCGTCAGGTCGTTAAGCCAGGCTGGAAATTGAATCGATCGGGGTATGCTGAACAGCAACCGGAACAGCAAGCAGAGTGACTTAGGGCAAAAAATTTCCCCTACCTGTGAAACTTTTTCGTAGATTTACAGAAAAAAATTAAATAGGGGGTTACGCCCCTCACCCCTTTAGTGCAATAATCTGTTATGTAGATGCACCCTGATGGTTGGGAGAGTTTTCCAAATGGCTCTCCCTTTTTTCTTGCTTACTTTTCCTGGCTACTTTAGCCTGACTACTTTTCCCAACTGCTTTTCCTGCCCAATTTCAGACTGTGGCAAAAGGTCAGCAGAAAGCATTAGTTGAGCCAATTGATCGGACACTAGACTGAAAGAAGGGGCAAAGCCCTGCTGCTCATCAAAGTCGTTCATTAAAGTCTGGTGTGTCGTCCATGTCTGTCAATATGCCTGCCGATCGTTCTGCGAATTTATCGGGGAATTCAATTCTGTCACTTCCCTATGAGCCCGCCTTTGAGCGGTTAGGGGAAGACTACTTCGATGGGGTAGCTGCGGCAAAGTTTCCCCAACAGATTTTGCGGTTTCGTAACGATGATGTGTTGCGTCAGCTTGGGCTCGACCCGCAGCAGGTGACCGATGCTGATTTCATTGAGGCGTTTGGGCGGTTTGAGGGGCGTTCTCCATTCCTGGCAATGCGCTATCACGGCTACCAGTTTGGGGAGTATAACCCGCAGTTAGGCGACGGGCGCGGCTTTCTTTATGGGCAGGTGCGTGGGATTGACGGTGCGCTTTACGACTTTGGCACAAAAGGATCGGGCAGAACTCCCTACTCTAGAGGCGGTGATGGACGCTTGACCCTGAAAGGCGGAGTACGGGAAGTGCTGGCGGCGGAAATGCTGCATCAGCTGGGTGTCAGAACCTCGCGCTGTCTCAGTCTGGTGGAAACCGGAGAAGGGCTATGGCGCGGTGATGAACCGTCTCCGACCCGATCGTCTGTGATGATTCGTTTTTCTCGATCGCATATTCGATTTGGCACCTTTGAGCGGCTGCACCATCTCGGACGCAAAGATTTGATTCAGAAATTGCTGGATCACGTTCTGGAAATTTACTATCCCCACCTGAAAGGACAGGAAAACGCTTACTTGCAGTTCTATACCGAACTGGTCGAGCGAGTGGCAGATCTCACCGCACAGTGGATGTCGGTCGGCTTTTGTCATGCCGTTCTCAACACAGATAATATGTCCGTCACGGGCGAAAGCTTCGACTACGGACCCTATGCCTTTATTCAGCAGTACGACCCACAGTTTACTGCCGCCTATTTTGACTACTACGGACGCTACTGCTACGCGAACCAGCCCGCCGCTTGCCAGTGGAATCTGCAAATGCTGCAAGTGCCGCTCAAAGCTGTGCTTGATCCATTTGACATGGAAGCTGCCCTCGATCGCTATCACGATCGTTATCAGCACACCTACCGTCAGCGGATGCTGCGAAAATTAGGGTTTGAGATCGGTTTCGATCAGGTTTCCGAAGAAGTTGCCGATGAGCTTTTGCATCTGACTTTGCAGCTTCTCTTTGAAACCAAGCTAGGCTATCACGATTTCTTCCTGGCACTGCGGCAACAGTTTGATCGCTCCTGGCGCGACGCCGCAACCAATATTTTTAACCTGGCAGTCACTCAGGCTCCTGGCGACAAAACCGATGCGGTGGAAAGTCTGCTCGATCGCTGGCGGCAGTTTTACCATCAGGTGTTGAACAGCCTACCCGAATCAGAAATAAGCCGGATCGCCCAACGATTAAGTCAGCACAATCCGGCAACAGTTATTATTCGTCCCGAAATCGAAGCCATCTGGGAACCCATTACCCAGGAAGATAACTGGCAGCCGTTTTATGCACTGCTCGATCGGATTCGATCGTCGGTTGTTTCAGAGGAGATTTGAAAAGTCGGGAGAGTCAAGCGGTGGTTGAACTCTCCCTGGATCCCTCGCATTAATAGGGCGGGCAAACAAGAGCAAGCGAATGAGGGCAAGAATTGGCAGAGCCTTCTTTAGCGTCTTACCGAGTCTAGACTCGCAACGGGGACTAAAGATTGAGCTGGTTGCCTCTCTTGTATTGCAAATAGGCAGCCACAAATAATCCTGCCAGGGTGACAGGAATCAAACCAAGCACAATGCCAGAAAGTAACGGTTCTACCACAGCTTTATCTCCTTATCTCCGTTTGAATTTTAGCAAACAAAGCGACATTGCCGCTTCTTAACGGTTTTTAGTCTTCTTTCATAATCTCCGCGACGGGTTCAATTTAAAATATCCTGAGTAAAATAAAATAAGAAAGCGGTAAACTTTAAGTAGAGCAAGGCTTTCAGGTACTGTGGTGACAAGACTGCCTGCATTTGCTGAGCTTTGATTCCTGAGTAAGAGCTGGGAATATTAAAATATGCTTAGCTATAACGTGAAGTAAGTTAAATTCCTAAAATATATTGTTAGCTCCTGTTTGCCGTTCTCTCCCTTTTTGCCTCTCTTGACTAAAGAGCTTTTGGAAAAACCCCTTACAGCGACCTCGCCCGAGCCGACGGTGCAAAGAACAGTTATCACGCTGTTGGCTGTTCTACTTCTGGTCGTGCTTGCTTTTGTTGGCATTCATCACTTCCGCCATGCTGATCCCTATGTAAGAGATGTCCTATCTCATGCTGGCAATGCCCAACGGGGAGAAGTCATGTTTCAGATGAACTGTGCGAGCTGTCACGGATTTGATGCAAGTGGCTGGGTTGGTCCAAATCTGCATCGCGTTGCTTCTCGCAAGTCGCGAATTGGTCTTATTCATCAAGTTACGAGTGGGTCTACCCCGCCAATGCCTCAGTTTCAGCCAAGTCCTCAAGAAATGGCTGACTTGCTGGAATACCTGGAAAGTTTGTAGATCCTTTTGCCTTTAAAAAAGCCCCTTGCCAGAGCAAAGGGGCATAACGGATCTCAATGAACCTGGTTTTATCCTGCCAGCATCCCGATTTTTTACGCTTTAGGTAGAAGTAGGTTTAGCAATTGGTCGGTTGAACCGAGGGGTTTACCCTTGAAAAAAGCCAAATTTGCTGGACTTGAAGTAGGACAGTTGGCTGAACTGTCTGGCAGGGCAATGCTCGCACGATCGCCTTCGATGCAGACCCCAAACCGTTCTGGTGATACAAATCTACAAAAAAGAAATTCCCTGAAGGACTGGACAAAGGCGGCAGTTTAGTGGTACATCTGTTCCAGGAATGATCTGTTTGTCCTACAACCAGCCTACCAACCTATCAACCTATGGAATCCCTAACAGAAGTCCAGCAGCAGCTTTTTGACTGGCTGGTCGACTACATCAAAGAAAATCAGCATTCCCCTTCAATTCGGCAAATGATGCGAGCAATGGGGTTAAAATCTCCTGCTCCAATTCAAAGTCGTTTAGAACATCTGAGAGCCAAAGGATACATCGACTGGACCGAGGGTAGGGCCAGAACGATTCGCATCCTCAAGCCGCAGGGACTTCCGATTTTAGGAGCGATCGCTGCTGGCTCTGTTGTTGAATCTTACACGGACTCTGTCGAACAGCTAGACTTTTCCTGCTCGTTGCTCAAGCCGGGGGACTACGCACTGCGAGTCCGGGGAGACAGTATGATTGGAGCCTTAATTGGCGAAGGAGACGTGGTCATTATGCGTCCTGTGCAAGACCCGAAGGCACTCAAAAACGGGGCGATCGTCGCAGCACGGGTCAACGGAGATGGCACAACGCTGAAGTACTATCATCGTAAAGGCAATCAAGTCACGCTCAAGCCGGCAAACCCAAACTACAACGTGATCGAGGCTGCTGCGACTGATGTTGCAGTACAGGGATTGCTCGTTGCCGTCTGGCGGGGCTATAGCCACCTGGCATCTTAACGAAAATCCTGAGTCAATCCCTGTAAGCAAAAAAGCCTGCAATGACCCATCCTGCTGGATCATTCTTGAGCGGTAGGACTGGGACTTGCGGGTACACCTCCCTCAGACGGTGCAGCATTGAGTGCGTCCGGGGCAGATTCTGGTGTCGTAGCCTCGGCGGGTGCTGTGGAAGAAATTGGAGCAGCGGCAGTCTGGGCAGTAGGCTGGTCGAGATAATCATAGACCGTTGCGGCGATCTGACGAATTAGCTCTTGAGCGCGATCGTCATTGTGCGGACGCTTCACCATCGCAGTAATCGCATAGCGTTTGCCGCTGGGCATATCGATTAGCCCTGTATCGCCGACAAGGGAGCCGATGTCACCTGTTTTATGGGCGATCGTTGCCCCTGCCCCTAAAGAAGTAGGCAGCAGTGTATCGGTTAACGTTCCCTGCATAATCGCGATTGCACGATCGCGTGACTTCATCGACAGCAGCTCACCCTGACTCAGCAGCGACATCACCGCCGCAAGTTCCTTAGGAGAGGTCGTATTCGTTCCTTCCAGATCGGGCAGCACGTTGCGAACGGTGGTTTGCTCTAAGCCCCACTCCTTAAATCGCTGGTTTACAGCTTCGATGCCGCCCAGTCGCCGCAGGATCATGTTAGTTGCCGTGTTGTCGCTAATCACGATCATGTTGGTCGCCGTTTCCAGTGCCGTAAACTCTGAGCCAACGGGCAAATACTGCATATCGCCTGATCCCGTTGCAATATCGTTTTGCTGCATCGTTAGCATTTCATCGAGCCGAATTTTGCCCGCATCAACATCCTGAAAAAAGGCAATCAGGAGCGGCACTTTGATCATGCTGGCGGCAGCAAAGGTTGTTGTTCCGTTCAGGCTGTAGTAGTTGCCGCTGTCGAGATCGGCAAGAAAGACACCGGGCGCGAGATCGGTCAGGTCTTTGGTCAAAGGCTGGATTCTGGCTGCCAGTGTGGTCATTTCTTGACCCGGTTTAAAGGCATTGTGAATTGAGGTATTTGCAGGAGCTGCCTGGGCGTTACTGCTTCCCGAGGCGACGTTTTCCTGGTTTGCCTGCGCCGATCGCACCGTGGGTTCCCAAATTGAGAGCGCAGTTCCGGCAATTGCCCAAATTCCAACGCCTAGAATCAGCAGCCGGATTCCCTGCATTAAAGGAGGGGTAGGGCGACGCTTGGGGTGAGGTTTGCGCGTTCGACGCGACTGTGAACCGGGAACTGAATCAAGAGCT
>NZ_JACJOR010000134.1:0-29425 GCF_014695615.1 Leptolyngbya sp. FACHB-711 | reverse complement strand
GCTGTGAAACCCGATTGGGATTTAGCAAAAGCTGAACTGTTTTTGCTCGTTTTAATCGAAAGATGATTAAGAATTTGTGGAATCTCAATTAGTGGAGTCTTAATTAGTAGAATCTCAATTAAAGAATGACCTGCTTCTCTGAGAAAAAGAAATACAGATTATAAAGCTATTCTCTTTCATTCAAAATTCATTCAAAAAAATTTGTTAATGCTGTTAGGACGCGATCGGTCGATTGTTTTTCTTCACATCCTGCTGCTGAACTTTATAGAGACCTAGTAGTATGGAGACCCAGTCGCTCATCCTCGTAAAAACTGCGCTTTATCCTAATTTCAAAATCGTGATCTCAAAATCCTGATTTCAAAGTCCCTCAATTTCGAGGAATTTTTGAGGAATTTAGGGGGCAACGTAGCACCCGAATCCTGCTCAAACCTCTCTCAATTTCACTTTAAAGCCTAAAAGCCTAACTGATATAAGTCAATGAAATCCCTGGGGAATCTGGCATTGCCGAATCCCCTTTTGGTCAGTTCGATCGCCTTACCCGCCCCACCACAAATTTTAGATAACGTCCTTCAGGAAACTGGGCGGGAACCGGATGATCGATGGGCTGACCTATTTCGTGAATGATTTGAATCTGGTGTCCGGTGGTAGCTCCGGCAGCGGCGATCGCTTCTTTAAAGGCTTCCGGGCTGACTTGACTCGTACAGCTTGCGCTCACCAGTAAGCCATCTGGGGCAAGACAGCGAAGCGCAAGTGTATTAATTTTGCTGTAGGCTCGCTGAGCAGCATGGCGATTTTGCTTGGTTTTGGCAAAGCTGGGCGGATCAAGGATAATCAGATCGAACTGTTTGCCCTGCTGAATAGAATCATTGAGCAGCGTGAAGCAGTCCTGCGTGATAAAGGTGTGGCGGCGATCGTCCAACCCATTGAGCTTAATATTTGTCGATGCGGCTTCTGCCAGCCCTTTCCCGATGTCAACGCTAGTGACATAACTTGCCTGACCGCGCAGCGCGTAGAGCGAAAAAGCTCCCGTATAGGCAAAGCAGTTTAATACGGTTCGTCCTTTGCTCAAGCCTTCAACGTATTTGCGATTCTCGCGATGGTCCAAAAATAAGCCTGTTTTTTGTCCCGCATGAAGGTCTACCTGAAATTTCAAACCGTGTTCTTCTACAATTAACGCTTTGGGTGCAGGTTGTCCCCAAATCAGCTTTACTTTGCTATCGGATGGAGCGTTCGCAGACTCATCATCCCGGTCGTTCATTTCCAGAGAGCGATGCTGGGTCTTGAGATAAATTCCTTCCAGGGAAGCAGTTGCCTGAAGCGCATCAACTAACCAATTCAGCAGCACCGCTGCACTTTCCATGTAAGTTTGCACCACGGCAAATCGATCGTATAAATCGACCGTAATTCCGGGTAACCCGTCGCCTTCGCCAAACAGCCAGCGATAGGCAGTACAGTTTTGCTGACGCAAACTCGATCGCAGATCCCAGGCAGACTGTACCTGTTCGCGAATCCATTTGGGAGTGGGAGGTTCCTGACGGGAAAAGAGCCGAATGGCGATCGGGCTTTGATTATCCCAAAGTCCAAACCCTTTCCAGTTGCCGCACTGCACCCGGACCCAGCTTCCAGAGGACAAATGCAGATTCGGCGGAACGTGATTGCGATACACCCACGGATGTCCCTGCATCAGGCGTTCTTTCAGGTTGGCAGGAAGTTGAACGGTGGCAAGTTTTGCCATTGCAATACGCTTCTTTGTTGCTTTTGTAGGTTTGCTTCTGTTCAGAATGGTCTGAAGAGCGTAAAGGATCTTCCATTCCCCCTTCATTAACAGAGCAATCTCCAGGGTAACAACTCCAGTGCATAATATAAGTTTGGCGATCGTGAACTAATCTACATCAATCAAAAAAACAAAATGAATTGGGTGATCAGCGCGATCGTATCGGGCGTTTTTGCCTTTGTCGCGACGAATATTGATGATATCGTGATGCTGACGCTCTTTTTTGCTCAGGCAAACAATCCGGCACAGCCCAGTTCTCTGCGTCCCTGGCAAATTGTGGTGGGGCAGTATTTGGGCTTTCTGGTGCTGATCATCGCTGCGATTCCCGGTTTTGTCGGCGGGATGCTGATTCCTGATCCGTGGATTGGGTTACTGGGGTTTTTGCCGATCGCGATTGGGATTCAGCAGTTAATTCGTCCTGAATCAGACGAGGCAGAGATTCAGCTTGTCTCTGATGTCACGAATTCAGCTCATAAAAATTTGCTGCGGGCCAAGCTGGCTCAGTTGCTCCATCCCCAAACGCTGCAAATTGCTGTGGTGACGATCGCAAATGGCGGCGATAATATTGCCACTTATGTGCCTTTATTTGCTGCCAGCAATCTCCCATCACTGCTGGTGATTCTGATTATATTTGGGCTAATGATTGCGGTCTGGTGTGCTGTGGCAAATTATTTGAGTCAGCATCCGACCGTTGCACCTTTGCTAGCGCGCTACAGTCATTGGATTGTGCCGATCGTCCTGATTGGATTAGGGATTTATATTCTGATTGCAAGCCACTCTTATTTGCTACTACAGGGTGCAGGATTTTAGAAATTGCTCTACATTTAGCGTGTCATCCTGGAGAAGCTGCGCTATTATTTCCGAATTCTGTATCTGTGAGCTTTTCAGGCTTTAATTTTTTATCGGTTCTGAAGGAAACCAAAACGCTTCAAACTCTGTCCTTTTTCAAATGCGATGCAATTTCAATCAGGGTGTAGATTTCCTGAACCAGATAATTCTTATAAAAGGCGGATTGTTTTGCATTGGCTTTCGATCAAAGTGTGATCAAGACGGCTCAATTTCAAAAGCGGCTGAAACTATGAACTGCGATCAAGACAGTGCGGTTCCGATCGATGCTATGTCATCGGTAGGACAAATTGTGTTGGGTAAAAACGATCAGAAACGGCACAGCAAATCAGAACAACAAAACCATAAAATTACCCGATTTTCAAACTTACGATTTTCAAATTTAGGAAAACGGGTAAAGCGTTTCGGTCAAATTGGTTTACTCGGCAGTGTTTCCTCGTTCCTGACCACGCTTCCGGCACTATGCGCGCAGCAGGTTAATATTTCCTACGGTCCGCTTGAAATTTCAGTTCCGATCGAGGCACTCGAAACCTATGCTGAAACAGGTGAAGTCGATCGCAGTTTGCGCTTTTATACCCGGTTTATTCCTTCAGAAAACAAAGAGCAATTTCGTCAAGTTTTGCGCGATCGAATTGATTTGGATGTCGGCGAAATTTCGCAGGTTACTTATTCCTCGGTGGGGGAAACATCGCTTCAGCATTTGGGAGAGGTGATTCAAACTGAGTCGCGACAAAATGGCTTTTATGCATTGCGATCGGCAGCCATTGCAGCCGCAGCCGATGCCGAAGGATTGTCGCTATTAAACTTAATCAAACAGTTTCCTTCTCACAGCATTCGAGTGCGGGCGGATCGGGCAATGCAGGTGGCAGACGAATTTTCGCAGCTTGCCCAACAAACCGATCGCATTACGGCATTTATCGCTCAGCAAAACGCAGCCGATGCCGCCGCTCAGCCCTTAAGTTTCGATCGCCGCACTGATTTACAGCAGGTTGGAATTGCAAACTGGCAAAAGCAAACGCTGACCCTGACTGATCACCGCCGCGATCGAGCCTTTGCCGTCGATTTCTATTTACCCAATGCTCAAACACCCGCCCCAGTGCTGATTATTTCTCACGGAATTGCTGCCGATCGCGGTGATTTTTCAGAGCTGGCGCAGCATTTGGTTTCCTACGGATTTGCGGTTGCCGTACTGGATCATCCGGGTAGTGACACGCAGCAGCTCCGCAACTGGTTAAGCGGTTTAGCCGATGAAATGACAGCTCCCGATGAATTTGTGCATCGTCCGCAGGATGTCAGCTATTTAATCGACCAGGTAGAGCAACTCAATCGATCGGGCAATTTCAAAGACCGCTTAAATCTCGATCAAATTGGTGTGATTGGGCATTCGCTCGGCGGCTATACTGCCCTGGCACTGGCAGGGGCAAACCTGAATTTCAACCTGCTCAAACAGCAGTGTCAGCCCGATTTAACTCACCTCAATATCACCAATCTCTCGATGTTGCTTCAGTGCGAAGCCCTGCACACGACTCAGCCCACTTCCCTGCAGCTTAAAGACGATCGCGTCAAAGCTGTGATTGCCATGAATTCTGCCAGCAACGGCATTTTTGGGCAGGCAGGACTTCAGCAAATCCAGATTCCGGTCATGATGATCGGCGGCAGTGATGATTTGATTTCGCCCGTGCTGCTGGAACAGGTTTGTCCGTTTACCTGGCTAACGATGCCCGACAAATACCTGGCTGTGATCAAAAAAGGAACGCACGTTTATAGTAGCCATTCGAGTAGCCGATCGCTTTTTCCCGGAGAAACCCAGAATCCAAGCTCCGGACAGGCACAGCGATACCTCGAAGCCCTCAGTCTTGCCTTTGCCAAAGTCCATGTCGCCGCGCAGCCCGACTACCGCGATTACCTCCAAGCTTCTTATGCCAAATCAATTAGTCGATCGCCCCTGGATCTGACTTTGATGAACGGGGGAAATGCGCGTCCGCTGGCTGAAACGCTGGGTAGTTCCTGTCCGGGCGCGAATTAGCTCGCCGCACCAGTGCCCTTGGTGAATCGAACAGATTTATCCAGAATCTGAATCCAATGGCATTCAAATATCATCTAAACATAAATATTAGCTAAACAGCTTATCGATCGCCTCTAGCGTTTGAGCCGACAGTTTTTTACCCGCTGCTTCCGCATTTTCTTTCACTTGCTCTGCTCGTGTTGCACCAATAATCACGCTGCTCAGAATTTCGTGGCGCAGACACCAAGCGAGCGCAAGCTGACTCAGCGTCAGTCCTTCTTGTTCAGCGATCGTTTTTAGGTTTTGCACTCGCGTCAGCACATCCTCACCCAGATGTTCTTCGCTGAGAAAAGCGTTTTGCTTCGGGTCAGTGGCGCGGGACCCCTGGGGCAACGGTTCACCCGGTTTGTATTTGCCGGTGAGAATGCCCTGAGCCAGAGGCGAAAAATTGATAATGCCAATGCCTTCTCGCTGACAGAGCGGCAAAACTTCCTGCTCAATGTCGCGATCGAGCAGGTTGTAATAAGGCTGGTCTGAGGCGATCGGCGCGAGTCCCCCCAGCCGCACAATATCGGTCGCGTGAGCAATCTGCGAGGCACTCCATTCTGACACGCCGTAATACAGAATTTTGCCCTGCTGCACCAGGTGATCAAATGCCATCAGGGTTTCCGAGAGCGGCACATTTGGGTCGTAACGGTGTGCCTGATAAAGGTCAATGTAATCTACGCCTAATCGCTTCAGGCTGGCGTTGCACTGCTCGATAATATGTTTGCGCGACAGTCCGCGATCGTTTGGTCCTGGCCCCATCGGGAAATAAACCTTGGTTGCCAGCACAAAGGATTCGCGTGGAAAGTCTTTGAGCACCTTGCCCACAACTTTCTCGGTTTCGCCGCGGGCGTAGACATTCGCCGTATCAAAAAAGTTAATGCCCAGATCATAAGCAGTATGAATGCAGTCGCGGGCAACACTCTCGTCTTTGGCATTGCCGTAGGTCAGCCACGAACCAAGGCAAATTTCAGAAACGCGAACCCCGTATTTTCCTAAGTGCCGATACTGCAACGCTGCCTCCTTGTCGCTTTTGCCCGTTTTCCGTCAAAGCTGCACTGGCAACTCTAGCAATTTGATCAAGTGAGAAACCCTTACTTAAGGTGGATCTTGATAAGCAGGGATTTTTCCTGGGACGGGGGGCGATCGGGCGATCGATTGAGCAAGCGCAATATCTGTTCAAACACTGTCCAGAATCGAAACCTTTTAGAATGGAATGCACTGCGATCGCCCCTTCAATCGATGACCCCATTCGGGGAACTGCCTTGCATCGCTGTTTATCCAGATTTATCTCGAACTATCTCCATAAATCGCTTTATGAATCGCTTAACGCTTCGTACCCTTTTTCGCACGCTTCCTGGCATGATCGCGCTGGCATCTGTCGCCGTGCTTCCGGGTTTCAGTGGGGCTTCGGCTCAAACGATTCCCGTTCCTGCTCCGGCTCCAACGATCGAAACCCAGCCCAGCCCAGTTTCACCGACTTCGCCCATTCCGAATCGATCGACCGACACACCCGGATTTTCCCAGGAAGACAGCCGCCCCGATCCACGCCCCCTGACCGAGGAGCCGACCATTTCCTGTCCGGCGGGTCAGTTTGCCTCTAAGTTTCCCGATGTCACCCCCAATGACTGGGCATACGAAGCGGTGAACCGGGTGGCAAGTGGACCACTGCGCTGTTTCCCGACCCAGAGCTAGCGGATCGCACATTGGCAGATCAAGGCAGATCAAGAGCAGATCAAGGTCGGATCAAGGCTGCGCCGTCCTCACCGTCAAAACCTGCGGTGGGGTTGAATCTGGCGGATACAAAAAGCTGAACTGCACCAGTCGCCGACCTCCCGCAGGCAAATTGAGCGTCACGATCGGTTCGCCCTGCTGCCCCCGTCGCTGCACCAGATGCACATAGCGCGTTTGAGGTAAGCCTCGATCGTCGGTGTAGCGCACCCGCACCGTTCCCCGAAAGAAAGTCTGGGTGGGCAATGGCTCGAAAAAGCGTAGCCCGTTTTGGCTCAGGGTGTCTTCTTTAATGGGGGTTTCTAGAGCGATCGTCACCGTCTGCGGCTGACTGCCAGGATTGTGCAAAGGCAGCGTCAGATCGTACTCAATGCCGTAATTGCCGTGTGCCTGGTATGCCGTGTCAGGATAGCGCACCAGCATTCGAGCCGACTGATTTTGTTCGGTTCCGAGTCTGCCGCCCAGCAGCGTTGCGAGTCCGTAGGAAAACGCCGCACCGGGCGCCGGAATTGCCAGATCGGTTGCGCCTGAATCGGTGAGCTGAGCTTCCCAGCGTGATCCTTCTGCGACCCCGGCAACTCGACCGTAGATAACCTGACCGCTCGTTTGATCAGGGGGAGTGGGAGTTCGATCGCGAGAGGAAGCCAGCTTTCCGGTTTCCAGCAGGCTCGTCCATTCGGTTAGGGTGGGGGCAAGCTCGGAGCCGTCTGGATTTTGCCTTGCCCTGAGTGCCAGGCTTGCCAGATACACTGATCCATTACTGCGGAGCCGCATCAGGGTTGATCGTCCGTTTAGGGGCGGAGTCAGCGTGGCAACCGGAATCGGCAGATTCATTAAAAGCTGATAAGAGCGGGGCGGAATCTCAATTTGTGCCGGAAAAATCGCTTCTCGATCGCCGCGCAGCACATCGCTCATCACCCGACTGCCGGGACCTGCAAACACCGTTCCCTGCGGATTATCCACCACGGGCGGCAGCGTGATAAAGGGGGCATCGGGCTGGCTCAGATAGCTTGCGCCTTGCAGCACTTCCACCCTCACTGGACGATCGCCCGGATTGTACACCAAAACGCCCAGATACAGACTCCGCAAATCTTCCGGGTTATCGGCGCGGTAAACGTGATGAGCAAACATATCAAACCGTCCATTAAACGGAAAGTTGAGATGCGCTGATCGATCGGCTTTGCCCTCCGGCGAAAAGGTCGAGAGCAAAATGCCTTCTTCTTTCACCAGTTCAGGGCTGTTGCTGTTAAACACCGGAACTCGATCAAGACTGCCGGAAAGCGATCGAACTTCCTGCGGCTGCACAATCTCCTGCGGCGCGGGTTGGGGGGGAGTTGCCGGAGTTTGTGGTGCGGGTTGGGGGGGAGTTTGCGCCATAACTGCCATTGCCAGGATTCCGCTCAGCATTGCCCTTTTCTCCTTGAAGCGATCGGACGGATTGTAGTACGTTTTGGTCACCTTCTTCACTCGGAATTTAAGGGCAATTCATGGGCTTTGAATTTTGGATTTCGGCGTTTTTTAGAGCGGTTCTCAAGATTCCTACAACTCCTCAAAGCTTCTCGTCAAGCGCATCCATTCCACAATTATTCTTCTAGGCACTGTCAAAACCCCGATCGATTCGCTACACCAGAAAAGACTTACTACCCTCTGATACAGGACGCTAACCATCAATGCGATACCGCCTAAAACTGCCGCTGCTGCTGGCGAGTGCTGCCCTATTCACAGGTTTGCTGCCTGGCAGAACGATCGCCGCTCCCTTTCAGAAACTCTATGTGTTTGGCGATAGCCTCTCCGACACAGGCAACGTCTTCAATGCCTCAAAACAGTTCCTAGGTACAGGTGCGCCGCCTTCGCCCTACTACCAGGGACGGTTTTCCAATGGTCCAGTGTGGATCGACTATCTGGCAGAAAAGCTCAACCTCACCCCCACCCCGATCGCCGTCCTGCCCAATCCTCAAAGCAGCGAATCGTCTGGCATAGACAGCGTGAACTTTGCCTATGGCGGAGCCACCACGGGAACCAGCAGCGCGATCAGTGGCGCAATTCCGGGACTGCAAACCCAGATTGTTGAATTCCAACAGCTCCTTGCCGATCGAACTGCTGACCCCAACGCGCTTTATGTGATCTGGATGGGCGCAAACGATTATCTGTCGGGCATCAACCGTTCCAATTCAAACGGGCAGGAACCGAATCCGTCCGTCCCGGTGCAAAACATTGTGAAAGCGATCGAGTCCCTTTATCAGTCGGGGGCAAGGCATTTTCTGGTTGCCAATCTGCCCGCCCTGGGTGAAACGCCTCTGGCAAAGCAGCAAGGTCAGACCGTCGTTCAGACCCTCAATCGCCTGAGCGATCGACACAACCAGCTTCTCAGCCAACAGCTCGACGAGTTGCAGCGTGCCTTACCTGAAGTCGATTTAATGCGGCTCGATATCGGCAGACTTTATGTGCAAGCCACAGACAATCGCGACTTCAGCGACCTGACCACGCCCTGCTACAGCCGCACGACCGGAACCATTTGCGCCCAGCCCGATCGCCATTTGTTCTGGGATAACCTCCATCCCACCACGGCTGCCCATCGACAAATTAGCGATAATGCGCTCACGCTGATCGATCGACCCACAGCTGTCCAGCCCACTTCTTTTCCGTTAGGCGGACTGTCGGCGATCGGCACACTGGGCGTTCTCGCAGGGGCAGGAGCACTTTGGCGGCAAAGGCGCGATCGGGCGAAGGAGGGATAAGAAGGTAGATGGGGGATGAGGTTGGCTTACGCACCCTGCTGCCCTGCTATTTTTGCGCCATTGTTTTTCCCGATTGCAGACGCCTGATTGCAGACGAGCGATTGCGGACGAGCGGTTAGTGAAGCCTCCTGCCTGAAAGCTTGCCCGCACCCTCAATCCCGCTCCCATGCAGACAGGTAGAAAACACAGAGAAACTTCTGATCCAGCTCTCCTTTTTCCCATAATGGGAATGGTAAAAGAGGTGGGAAGATGAGGGCGGATGAGGGAATCCTGTACTAAAGTCTGACGAATTTCTCTGCCTAAGTGAACATTGCAATCACCAATTGGACATAATTATTGTTGTAGAGTGCATCTACGTCCTCTGAGCTTAACTTTGAGCTTCAGTTTATGGAATCTTCTTCAGAGACTAGAGAACCTTGGACTCCATTAAGCGATTTCAAAAGCTGCTTCCCGATCGGCTCCTTAGCGGACGCTATTGCGTAATTCGGCAACTGGGATCGGGTGGATTTAGCCAGACCTTCCTGGCAAAGGATACGCAGTTGCCGGGGTATCCCCTTTGCGTGGTCAAGCAGCTTCATCCTCACAGCAAAAACATGACGCGATGGCAGGTCGCAAAGCGGTTGTTTGACACAGAGGCAGCCGTGCTTTACCGCCTGGGCAATCATGATCAGATTCCGCGTTTGCTCGCTCACTTTGAAGACAACCAGGAATTTTTCCTGGTTCAAGAATTTATTGAAGGTCAACCGCTCGACAACCGCGTGCTGCAATGGACGGAAGGGCAAACGCTGCGACGGCTGCACGACATTTTAGGGATTTTGTCTTTTGTCCATCAGCAGCAAGTCATTCATCGGGATATTAAACCCTCGAATCTAATCCGCCGTCATAAAGATGGCAAGCTCGTCTTGATCGACTTTGGGGCCGTGAAGCAAGTCAGCACTCTACTGGACGATTCGCCCTTGGAGCAACCCCTCACCATCTCGATTGGCACACAGGGCTATATGCCGCCTGAGCAGGTTAGCGGCAGTCCACGCTACAGCAGTGACCTTTATGCTGTCGGCATGATTGGGATTCAAGCGTTGACGGGAGTGCGCCCCAGTCAGCTTCAGCGCGATTTCCAGACCGGCGAACTCCTCTGGCAAGCGCTTGATCCACCCGTGAGCGAGGCATTTGCCGAAATCCTCGATCGCATGGTGCGTTACCACTTCAAAGACCGCTATCAAACGGTTGAAGAACCCTTGCAGGCGATCGAGCAACTGATTGCTGAGCAAGGCGAATGCCCGGATGACGAACCTGAGGAAATCGGGGATTTCACCACGCTCATGGCATTTGAGGAATCCGACGAGGCCGCAGAGGCGATGGGTCAAGATTCTTCCTTTGGAGGAATAGTACCCTTTGTTTCAGTCGCTGAGCCGTTTGTCACTGCCGCAGAAGATGCCGCAGACCCAGTAAGTCCAGCCTTTGAAAAAAGCTTTCCTGCTGACGGAAACTTAGAGGGAACATTCCTCCCCAAAGAGTCCTCACCCTCAGAGGTTGCTCCCACCCTTGCTCCTAGCCCGTTCCCCGTTCTCCCTGCCTCGGCAACCACTCCCAAAACAATTACCCTAGCTGGATTTCAGACTTCGCCCTGGAAACTGCGGTTGGCGATCGGTGGTTTCGTTGCAGCGGCAATTGCGCTATCCAGCCACCTGATACCCTCTCGCCTCCAGTCCACTGTGCCAGCTTCTACTGTGCCAACATCCAGTGTGCCATCTGCTACTCTGCCCGGACAGCAACCTTCTGACCAGGCTCCTGTTCTGCCTAATTTACCCTGTCGGGAACCTCCACCCCCCTCCTTACCGTCGTCTAGCAAGCCCAGCTATGAGTATGCTGATGGCACTCGTTATTACGGCTCCCTAGATGCCAATTCCCTCAAAGGGGAAACTGCGATTCATCGCCCTGCTGACGGACGAGGAATTATGGTGTTTCCTACAGGCAATCGCTATGACGGAGAATTCCGCAATGGCAAGCGTGAAGGATGCGGCACCTACAGCTTCTCGAACGGCAAACGCTATATCGGACAGTTCAAAGCCGATCGCTTTGAGGGGCTGGGCATCTGGCTTTTGGGCGATGGCAACCGCTATGTGGGTGCATTTCAGAACAATCGCTGTCATGGAGACGGAATTTTTCTGTTCAATGATGGACGATCACAGCGCGGCACCTGGCAAACCGGCAAACTGGTCAATGGCAATTTGTCGTGCGATCGCTAAAAGAGCCACCCCCCTCGAAGCTGGGCAAGGTGTGGGCTAAAGTCAACATTGTGCCAGGGCAGAGAACCGCTTTGAAGTGATAACGTTACTGAAATACTGAAGTGAAGTAAGGAGTGATTATGGCTAAGCAGTCATCTGCTTTTCTCAAGATTTCGTTGCCCCTGACCGTTCTGCTGCTAACGGCAGGAATTGGTGATATGCAAAAGGGGCTAGCCCAAGATGTCCCCCAACCCACGCCTTCGCCGATCGCTCCAACGCCCACTCCTTCTCCCTCGCCAGCACCTCTCACGCCGAGTCCTACTCCAACACCCACCCCTTCGCCTGGACTATCTACACCAAACCCTACGCCGAGTCCTGCTCCAACGTTCACCCCTTCTCCCTCACCTGGACTATCTACACCAAACCCTACGCCGAGTCCTGCTCCAACGTTCACCCCTTCTCCCTCACCTGGACTATCTACACCAAGCCCCACGCCGAGTCCTGCTCCAACGTTCACGCCTTCTCCTTCGCCTGGGTTGCCTACACCCCGCACCACTCCGACGCCTTCACCTGCTCCGTCAGGCATCACGCCGCGCACCACTCCTTCGCCCAGCCCAACCTCACCCAGAACAACACCGCCAACAGGAGCTAATAACACTAGCCCTCGCGCTCTGTGGTAAACCTCGGTTGCGAATCGGTTAAAACCGAAGCAGGAAGTTTTGTAAATCGAACTCAGTCATTCTCCTACCCAACTGCGATCGTGTCTCTTTTTACTCGCCTTCTTCAAATTCCTCTGGGGGTTAGCCTCCTGATGGTGACTCTGCCCGTAACTGCACAAACTGCTCCTGCCGTTCCAGCAGAATCCTCTGTGTCTGTTCGCAGTAGTGCGCTGCCTTTTTTTCCTCCCGAACTGCCGCCGATCAAGCCAGTTTTGCCCGAAAGTTTAACTGTACGGCTGGTGCTAAAGCTGGGTGAGCGACGTGTATATGTCTATGAAGGCAACGAAGTGAAAGCCAGATATTCGGTGGCGATCGGCAGACCCGGTTGGGAAACGCCAACGGGCAGTTTTACGGTCATGCAAAAGCTGGAGCATCCAGGCTGGACGAACCCGTTAACTGGAGAACAGATGCCGCCCGGTAACGATAATCCGCTCGGCGATCGATGGATTGGGTTTTGGACCGATGGACTCAATTGGATTGGCTTCCACGGAACACCTAATCGAGAGTCGATCGGAAGGGCTGCTTCCCACGGCTGCGTGCGGATGTATAACGAAGATGTTCGTAAGCTCTATGAGCTGGTTGAAGTGGGAACTCCGGTTACGGTGGAACCATAAAACCACCTGACTCCACTAACTGCAAACTGATCGGTCGGGTTTATCAAGCGAGGGGATGGCGATGCTGGAGCAATTGACTGGCAAAGCCATTCCTTGTTAGCCCCCATGCAGCAACCGATCGGAGAGGTGTAATCCTGTTAACGCTGACCCATCAATAAAGGCTCTTCCCGTAGCTTTACATCCACAGCAAAATTCTGATGCTATAATAAATATACGCACGGGGCTGTAACGGTTTCGACAGGTTGGCGAACGTTATGTCGTGATGCAGGTCGAGAGCGAGCTACCTCTCGAAAATCAATGGCTCAACACAATAGGTGCAAATGAAATTAAGCCCTTTGCTCGTAAGCAAGCACTAGCTGCTGCCTAACACCAAAAACTGGTTCGAGCGTCTGTGATTTGACTCCGTTAAGAGTTACAGACAAACCTCAACGGATGCTCTAGATTATTGCCTCTGGTCAACGATCTAGTTAAGACTTTACCAGAGAATCCCATCGTCCGGGATAAGTGACGGTTCCCGCTTCGAGGATCAGAGAAGCTAAACCTGTGAACGATCGGCATGCAAATACCCAATTTGGACACGGGTTCGACTCCCGTCGGCTCCACTTAAAATCAACACTAAATAAATGAGGGGCAACTCAGCCCCCTTTTTTTTATTTCTTTTGTTTCTATCGAGCTAGATTAGAACGCATAGCGAATATTGCAGTAGGGCAAATGCTGCTTAAGCAAATCGCAGAAGCTCGACACGAGCTGTCCCTTAAAGCCGCGCTTATATCGCACGTTAACATCGCCATTCTGGGAATACTTCGGCTCCTGCAAATCGGGTCGCCACAGCAGGTTCTCGCCCTGCGGATGCCAGCCCATATTCACGCTATGTAGCCCTTCGTTGTGCGTCAGGAAAATCACCTCGCTCTGAAGCTGTGCCTTCGCTGTAGGGGATAGAGTGTCGTCGATTTGCTGAAACAGAGCGGTGTAGTTTTCTTTCCAGTTCTCGTGATAGATGACGGGCGCGAAATTGAGATGCACTTCATAGCCTGCGCTCACAAAATCATTCACGGCATTAATGCGATCGTCAATGCTGGACGTTCTAATATCTACCACCTGAGCAATCGATTGAGGCATGACGCTAAAGCGAATTCGAGTCTTGCCCTGTGGATCGTAATTGAGCAAATCACGATTCACTCGCTTCGTCGCAAAGGTCGCTTTGGCATTTGGAATATCACGAAAGAGCGTAATCAAATCCTTTACGTTATCGCAGATCGCAGCATCCACCGAGCAATCGCTGTTCTCTCCGATCTCATATACCCAGTTTTGGGGATCAGTTTGAGAAGAAATCGTCTTTTCGCCCTGTCGTGCAGCGTGTCGCTTAAGATATTTTTGAATCTGCTCGATATTCACAAACGTCGTAATTGGATTGGCGAAACCCTTGCGGCGAGCAACAAAGCAATAGGAGCAAGCCATCGCGCACCCGTTTGAATGGGACGGGGCAATAAAGTCTGCGCTGCGATCGTTTGGACGCACCTGGATCGATTTCTTCACGCCCAGCACCAGCACCGTGCGCTTGATCAGGTTCCAATGCTCAACTGAATCTTCGTTGGCGTGCAGATCGGGGATTTTCCAGTGCGAAGCGACCTCAACCTGACGCGCATTGGGATAACGCGAGAGGATCTCCTGTCCGCGCCCATACTCTAATACAGCAGGCTCATAGTAAATCTCTTTGACTTGCAGCAGACGGTTTAGCGAAATGTCTTCTGGAGTGGAATTGCCGCCAGATGAAGCGGGAGCAGCGATCGGAGCGTTGATCTCAGCATTGATCTGAAGATCAGTTGCAGTTGGGGCAGTATGCAAAGCAAACTCCTGGTTGTGATCTGTCTTGATCGTAATGAGGTTGAGGGGCGATCGAACAGGCGCGATATCCGCCTTTAGAAAGCAGGTTAACTGACCGGGGAAGACCGTCCTTGAAAGTGGTGGGATCCGCGCTGTTTCTAGATTTCATGCTCCTTGAGAGTGCGTCATACTAAAAGTAGGTCATTCATGGAGCTGGATTTTGATCGCTACACCTACTCAACTCACGCTTCCCCTTGAGACCGCAGAGACTACGGGTTTAGACGCTAAAACTGTTAAGACTAGTCCGTTTGATCCCGCTACAACCCCTGAGCCAACGACTGATATTACCGCACCGATTCATCCCGAGCTGAGTGCGTTTCGTTCATCGCGGCTGTGGTTGCCTGAGCGCGTTTTGTTTACGCCGATGGCACTCGAAGAGCCATGGGGACAGGAGCTTTATCGACGGGCGCAGTCACTCGATTTGCCGATCGAGGAGTTAGGCCGCAATCGCATCACAGGCGTTAAGGGTGAGACCGAGCGCGAGACTTATGCCAGAGCAAAGCGGACGCTGGCAGTGGTGACGGCTCCGCCCAGCAGCTTTAAGCTCAGCCCGATTCCACCTTCCGCAGACTGGCAGTTTCACATTGCTGAAGGTTGTCCGGGTCACTGTCAATATTGCTATCTAGCAGGCAGTTTGCAGGGTCCACCTCTGATTCGCGTGTTTGCTAACCTGCCGCAGATTCTCGCCAACCTAGGCAAGTATGAGCAGCCGGGCAAGGCGACTAGCTTTGAGGTGAGTTGCTACACCGACCCGCTTGGTATTGAGCATTTAACGGGCAGCTTGGCAGAAGCGATTCGCTATTTTGGCACACGCGAGGACGGCTATTTGCGCTGGGTGTCCAAGTTTGACAACGTAGACGGGCTGCTGGATTTGCCGCATAACGGGCATACGCGCTGTCGGGTTAGCGTCAATGCTGCCTGGGTTTCCCAGAAGCTCGAAGGCGGTACGGCGACTGTTCCTCAGCGGCTTCAGGCACTCCGCAAGCTCGGACTTCCGCGTGAGCAGGGCGGCGGTGGCTATCCGATCGGTTTAGTGATCGCGCCGATTATGCCGATCGAAGACTGGGAGCAGCATTACAGCGATTTGTTCGATCAGATCGAGCAGGCGATCGACTTCCCCTGTGACCTCACGTTTGAGCTGATTTCGCACCGCTTTACGCCCGGCTCTAAGGAAGTGCTGCAAGCCTGGTATCCCAACAGCAAGCTAGATATGGACGAGCAGAATCGCATTATCAAGCGCAACAAGTTTGGCGGCACGAAGTATGTGTACGACGGCAATACGATGAGGCAGCTTCGCCAGTTCTTTGAAGGGGAGATCAATAAGCGGTTTCCGCAGGCGCAGGTGCTGTACTGGACATAGGTGACTTTATAACTTTGACGACAACTTTGACGACAATTTGGGGGGCATCTGCCCCTTTTTTGCAATCAAGTTTTTACAATTGAGAGGCTCCGTGAGCCGATCGAGACTGTTTTCGCCGGCGCATCGTTTGTGCTTTGCCGACAAGATCCTGGAAGAAGTCGGTTTCGACAATTTCTTTAACTTGCTTTTGTCGCTTGGCTTCGTCGATCTCAATTTTTAATTCCTGAACCTGCTGCTTGAGTCGCTGTTCGCGTAGATAAACTTGCTGTGCCATTTTTTTAAAAATGCGGGCGAGTTGTCCCAGTTCATCGGTACGGCGGGCGACCGGGGAAAGGTGATCTAGCTCAAAGGTTTCGGCTTCAATGTCTGCGGCAACGTGGGCAATGCAAAGAATCGGACGTGCCACAATCCGATCGACTGCAATAATTGCCAGACCCGCGGCTATCAAGACAAACACGCTAATCACAATCAATAGAACCTGCCTGCTGCGGTTAATTTCAACCAGGTAGCCAGCCTCAGGAATAATCGCACCCACGACCCAATCCAGATAGCCCACGGGCGATAGCGAGATGCGATAGCTCTCTCCGGTTTTGGGATCGACGTAAACGTATTCCTGCTGATTTTGAATTGTACTAAGGTTTATCTTTTGGGCTTGAATCGTCTGATTTGCTAATTGAAGCAGCGGGTTCTGCGCCTGGCTCAATTGCTGAAGCTGGGTTTGACGTTTTGCCTCTGAAAAAACTTCCTGCGGATCGGTTGAAGCAATTAATTCCTGTTCAGGATTGAGAATAAAGGCTTCTCCCGATCGATCGCCTTTCATGCGTTCGAGATATCGTGAAAGCTGAGCCAACTCGATTCCAATTCCAATCACTCCGATCGTCTTTTGATCTTGCTGTAGACGAATCGTTGTATCCATTCCTGGCGCGTTGGTCGATCGATAAATATAAACCGTCCAGGCAGGCTTTCCGTCAGTACGAATTGCACTTTTATACCAGGGGCGATCAGGCGCATAAAACGCAGGCTCCATCGGGGCGGAGTGCTGATCAATTTGCTTGAATTCCTGATTTTCTACCTGATAGGTGCGAATGGTGCTGTGGGTAGTGCGAGTCCTGCCATCCCAATCGCGAACGTGAAAGTGCAGCAAATCATCCGCAGTGCGCTGTACGCCGACAAAATCACCGTCTGCAAAGCCAAGCTGAATCCAGGTAAAGTCGGGATTGGCAGCAAGGGTACTCAGGAAAAAGGCTTCCTGCTCCTGCCAATTGTTCAGGTCAATCAGTTCCTGCGTAAAACTGCTGTCTACAAGCTGCTGCGCGGATTGGGCACTCAGAAACAGCCGCTTGACTTCCTGACTGGTGGCATTGGCAATTTCCTGATTGACCTGAGTCATCAGCGTATTCACGTTGCGTCGCGAAGTCATTGCACAGGGAATATAGACGATCGCAGCCGTTGCGCCTACGGTTGCTAGTATCGCTCCTACCAGGCTGACTTTGAGACCAGGCGTACCTGCTTTTGACCGGAGATAGTTTTGCAGCGAGCGAAGTCGGGTCACGGAAAATCTCCTCACAGCGTAGAGTCGGGTAAACAGGGCGGAAGGGTTGAAATATCGATCCTTGGTTCCGCTTCGGATTGAGCAACTAGGGCAGTTGCGGCAATCCCTGTATGGACAATTCCCAAGGTGCGGAAGGGATCAACAATGGGATCGATCGCAATAAACAGCACCAGCACTGCTTCCAAGGGAAGTTTCAGGGGATTCAGCACAATGTCGAGCATGGTCAGCGTGATCACGCTCGTTGCGCCCGAAGTTGCCATGCCCGCTAGAATCGAGAGAACCACGACGAGTGCCAACTGTCCCCCGCTCAAATCTTTGTTGTAAAGCTGGGCGACAAACAGAGCAGCCAGGGCAAAGTAAATCACCGATCCAAAGCGGCAGAGTGTAATCGAAAGCGGCGTCAAAAGCTGGGTTGTTTGGCGATCGAAGCCTAAACCGTTGCTCAGCGCGGAGATTGCTGAGGGAATGCAGGCAAGGCTGCTCGACGTTGCCAGTGCCAGAAAGGTTGACTCTTTAAGCTGTGCTAGGACGGTTAGAAATGATTGATTGGTTTGTCGCCAAATGATAATGGTACTGAGAATATAAATGATGACAAAAGTGAGAATGGCAATCAGCACAAACCGAATCATGGAAAACAGAATATCAATGCCCAACTGCGAAAACTGGGTCGTCAATAAGCTGCATAACCCAAGCGGTAATAAAACAGTTAATCCTTGAATTAGCCGATTGCAGGCATGATAAACACTTTCTAACGCTGCAAACAACGATTGCGTGGCAGGTTCTCGCACGAGTCCCAGCGAAATGCCAAAGACGAGCGCAAACACTAAAACTCTCAGCGTTTGCCCTTCGCTCAGCGCACTAAAGATATTTTCTGGAATCAGATTGACCAGCAATTGATTCAGCGGAAATTCTTCAGGCTGTATTTCTGCCCCGCTTAATGAAATTTCCAGATCGATTCCCGACTGATTGACTAAAATGCCTAATTTCTTCAGAGCTGAAGCCGAAAGATTTTTCCCCGGCTGAGCCAGGGTGGCGATCGCAACGGCAATACTGCTCACCAGCAGCAACCCGATCGGAAACACAGCGGCAATGCGCCGGATCGATCGAGCGGCATTATCCGTCATCATCAGTCGCCCTGTACTCACTGTTACCGCAGAAAGCAAAATCGGCAGAACGCACATCTTCAGCAAGCTTAAATAAAACTGTCCCAGGGGGGCGATCGACGCGGCAATCTGAGGCTGACAAGTTCCTAGATAGATACTCAGCCCAACGCTAACGGCGATCGTCCAGGGACTTTTTAGCCACCGAATCAGGAATGGAACGGAGAAAAACTTGGGATAGTTTGAGGAGGTCTTTGAGAAATATCTTGAGAAATACTTTGACATCGCTTTCCTACCGCTTTCCTTGAGAATTGGTCTGAAGCCGATTGGAATAAGCTTGCAGCAGGCTATCTGCGGTGTCATTGATATTCATCGTGTCAAGTGCCTGATTCACAAATGCCAGCAGATGTTGGCTGTCCCAGGGAAGGGCAATGGCGATCGCATCTTCGGTGTCGGTCAGGGCAATCGTCTGAAGCTGAAGGGCAGCATCGGGTTTACTGAGTACTACTTTCTTAACCTCCAGTTCATCGCGATAGGTTGCTAGCACCTCACCTCGAATCACCGCATCCACCGCGGCAGACCAGGACGGAAACTCGACCACTTCTGCTTTGGGAAATCGCTTTTGAGTAAACCCAACATAGGAAGATCCCTGGATCACGCCGATCTTGCCTTCCAAATTCCGAATCACTTCAGGAATGCTGCGTCCGTTTGCCTGCTGTACAAGCTGAAGTCGGTTCACCAGCAAACCCTGCCGCATGGTGACGTAAGGTTGACTAAAACGCACAAATTTAGCACGGCTCAGCGTTCGGCTCAGCTTCGAGATTGCCAGATCCGCATCGAGACGATACACCGTCTGCACCACCTGATCAAACGTCTTTGCCGATCGATTAAACTCTACCGAAACCCCAAGCTGCTCCGCGATCGATCGCGCAACCTGAACGTCGGAGCCTTCTGGCGTTCCTTCAGCAGTTATAAAAAAAGGCGGATTGTCTTGATTTAGCATTGCCACCACGAGCTTACCGCGCCGCAAAATCCGCTGAACGTCTGGCGGCATGGGTGATCGGCTCTCTTGCAGGGCTGCGGAGCCTGCATTCGGGGCCTGTTTTGTCCTTAAGATTCTTTCGCCCTCTCCATCCTGAATTGATGAGGAACTTTGAGGGGGACTTTGAGGAGAACTTTGAGGGGGGCTTTGAGCTGCACTGTGACTTGCAACTGCGTCTGGTATTGCAATCGGAACCGCCAACCAGAGCAGCAGCACCAGCGTCGTCCATCCGATGAGCTTGATCAGGGGTTTCCGCATTGTCGCTTGCATGGGGGAGTTGCATTTAATTCAGGCTGCCCAAATCGATTGCAGCGATCGCCGACCAAACGCCAGATCCAGCGTTAGCGATGCTGCCACTTCGAGCGGGTCAACCCACGGCAGGGGAACGGTTTCCATGCGTGTCAGTGCGACGGAAAGCTCGGTACATCCTGCAATCACTAGCTCTGCGCCCTGCTGTTGCAGCCATTCGATCGACTGCTGAAGCGCTTGTATTGCCTGCTCAGAAATCCAAATGCCTGCATTTTTGATTCCCCAATTGGGATGATAGATCGACTGCATTATTTGGAGCTGCACCCCCGACCCCAGCATGGGCACGATTGGAATTAACCCGGTCTGGGTCAGGCTACGCGTATAAAGTTCAGTTCTTAATGTGCCGTCTGTTGCCAAAACCCCCACTCGCCGCACCTGGGGATGAGCAACTCGGATGAACTGTACTGTTTGTTCCATTAAATGAATCCAGGGAACATTGAGCTGAGGCTGAACCCGATCGTAAAACGCATGGGCGGTGTTGCAAGTCACCAGAATAAAGTCAACGCCGGACCGTTCTAGCAAATGCCCATAGTGCAGCAGCCAGGGCACGCAGTCGGCGGTTTCTCCGACAATGCTTTTTGTGCGATCGGGAATATTCGATGCGTTCACCAACAACCAGACCGGATGATCTTGATCGCTGCTGTTGCCTCGCTCTAGATTTTTTTGAATCAACCGCTGTTCAAACTCAAGATGGGCAAGCGGACCCATACCGCCCATAATTCCGGGAACTGCAATTTGCTGAGGCGTAAGTTGTAAATGTCGCACGACAAAAGCTCGCAACGGGAATAAATTAGCGAAATTAATGTAGATAGACACGAATGCCAATGACGATCGCCACCAGCAACACGATCGGAATTGCAATTGCCGCCATGCCATTATGGCTTTTGACCACGCGAGATTCATGACTAATCACCGCTTTCTTGATGGTTTCGTGCATTTCTTCGCGCAGTTTGGTCATTTCTGCGTCCAGGCTATCGGTGCTGTAAAGCTGCCTGAGGCGATCGAAGACATCCCGTGCCAGAACCAGACTTTGTTCCGGGTGTTTAAACAAAACGTCTAGAATTTCTTCGTGGCTGAAGATCATAACTTTCGTCGATTCCATCACTTTTGCCGTTGAGGAACGCGACTTGCGATCGATTAGCTCAATCTCACCAAAGACTTTGCCCACACCCAGCGTTTTTGCCACCACTTCCCCTGTTTCGGGATAGCGATCGACTAGCTCAATCCGTCCGCTTTTAATTAGATAAACGTTGTCGCTGGCATCGCCTTCCTGATACACCACGTCCCCCGGTGCATAAGTTCGCTTTTCCATAAAGTCGTTACTGAAGTGTGATAGTTTCTCGCCCATTGTTCCCATACTGTATTCAGGTTTATCGCCTATCTCAAAATCCTGGTTTTATTAGAGGGACGCTTTATGTCTCAAATCATTTCAATTCACTCCTTCCGGGGTGGCACGGGGAAATCTAACCTGACGGCAAATCTGGCAGTGGCGATCGCTAGTCAGGGCAAGCGAGTTGGCATTGTAGACACTGATATTCAGTCGCCCGGAATTCACGTCATTTTCGGTCTGGACGAAGATTCCTTTAACTACTCGCTGAACGATTATTTATGGGGACAGTGCCCCATTGAAAAAACTGCCTATGATGTCACTTCTCAGCTCCAAACTGCCACCGGAACCGCTAATCTCGCAGGCAAGGTTTATCTGGTGCCCTCTAGCCTCAAAGCCGGAGAAATCGCCAAGGTGCTGCGAGAAGGCTTTGATGTTGGTCTGCTGAACGAAGGCTTTCAGGAACTCACCGAACAGCTAGACCTGGACTACCTTTTTATCGACACGCACCCCGGCTTAAACGAGGAAACGCTGCTGTCGATCGCAATTTCCGATGCGATGGTGATTATTCTGCGTCCCGATCGCCAAGATTTTCTGGGTACGGCAGTGACTTTAGAAGTGGCGCAGCGGCTCGACGTGCCCAATATTATGCTGCTGGTCAACAAAACGCCTCAAGCCTTCTCTCGTGCTTCGGTGCTGGAACAAGTGCAAACGCGCTACGGCGTTCCGGTGGGCGGTTTGTTCTACGAAAACGAGGAAATGCTGCAACTGGCAAGCGGCGGCGTGTTTTGGCTGCATCATCCCCACCATACGTTTAGCGAAGAAGTGCATACCGTCGCGCAAAAATTACTGGCACTGGAGTATGTCGGATAATCCCGAATGGCAATTAGAACCCCAGGCGGAGCAGCCTGCAAGAAAACAGTCCCGCCGCAGCGCAGGCTTATCCACGCGAACAATGGCAGATTTGCTGTTTCTAGCGGAAAGGGAACGATCGCTGATGAATTGGCTAGTTCGTCACCAGCAGGCAACGGTCTCTGAGATTGCTGTTCATTTCGATCAATCGGAGTCCGCAATTGAAGCTTTGCTGAGCGAGCTAATTGCTCAAGGATTTATCCAGAAAGTTGAACAAGCCAATACTTGCCACTATCAGCCGAATCTCATCTCTCGTAAAGGACGCAGCAGTGTTCCCAAAAATATCTGGGACGCACTGGAATAAGTTGGTGAGACGGGTACTTTCGCATTGCCCCCGCTGTTTCTCTTGATAACCCTCAACACTGGGGGACTTTGAGACGGGTAGAACTGCCTATTACAAAAGGGATGCCTGAAAGGGGGCAGTTCGGATATATCTTCTTCTCAAGACTCTCTAAGGATTGCTTTCACTGTTTCAAAAGCATGACAGCACCCCCTTTATCCTTATCCAGAACCGATCGACAAACTTTCTAGTTTTTCGTTTCAACAATTTCTTCAACCCATTTCTATGATTATCAATCAATCGATCGCGTCTGGTTCTCAGCTCACAACTCAATTTTGGCAGTGGCGCGGGTTTTCGATCGCCTATCAAACCGCAGGAACGGCGGGAACGGCAGTTTTGCTGATTCACGGGCTGGGGGCATCCTGTCGGCACTGGCGCAGGAATATTGAAGCGTTAGCACAGCAGCATCGGGTGTATGCGATCGATCTGATTGGCTTTGGCGAATCGGCGAAACCCAAGCCGGGAGAAGCAATTCACTACCGATTTGAGACCTGGGGCGAACAAATTAACGATTTTTGCCGAGACGTGATTGACGAACCTGTCCATATTGCGGCAAATTCAATCGGCTGTTTGGTGGGATTACAGGCAGCAGTGAATCAGCCTGAGCAAATAAAGTCGCTAGCCCTGTTAGATTGTGCATTGCGGCTCCAGCATGAGCGAAAGCTGAACTGGTATCGACGAATTGTTTTTCCGCGGGTGCAAAAGCTGTTGACGCATCCGGCGATCGGGCACTTCTTTTTCTCAAAGCTGGCTCAGCCGCAAGTGATTCGCAAAGCACTACTGAAGGCATATAGCCGCAAAGAAGCCGTTACCGATGAGCTGGTCGAAATTTTGCTCAAGCCTGCCCAGGACGAGGGCGCAGCCGATGTGTTTCTGTCGTTCATCACTTATTCCAAAGGCGTTTTACCAGAGGATCTCCTGCCACAAGTTCAGGTTCCAGTCCTGATTGCTTGGGGAATCGATGACCCGTGGGAGCCGTTTGAGAAGGGGAAAGCCCTGGCGGAATTTCCGGCGGTCAAGCAATTTGTGCCGTTACCTGGAATTGGTCACTGTCCCCAGGACGAAGCTCCTGAGATCGTCAATCCGTTATTGATTGAGTGGTTTGCAGCTCAGGCTGACCAGGCTTCCCGGAAATCGGCGTAGAGCGTGAGTCCACCATCGATAAATAGCGTTTGCCCGGTGATGTAGGTCGCTTCATCCGAAACCAGGAAGGCAACGGCGGCTGCCATTTCTTCAGACGTTCCAGCACGACCCATTGGAATGTGGCTTTCGACGATCGCCTTTTGTTCTGGATCATGGGTCCAGGCGTCGTTAATGGGCGTAATGGTGGCTCCGGGGGCAATCGCATTGATCCGAATACCGCGATTGGCGTATTCCAGAGCTAGGGTTTTAGTCATATTTCCCATGCCGCCTTTGCTGATCGAGTAGCTGATGTAGGAAGGGCGGGGAATGACTTCGTGAACGCTAGAGACATTAATAATGACACCGGGGCGGTTCTGAGCCAGGAAATGTTTAATTGTTTCTCGCGCACAGAGATAGGCTCCACGCAAGTTAACGTTGATTACACGATCGAACTCGTCGGTTGATACTTCGTGGGAGGCTTGCTCGGTCTGAATTCCAGCATTGTTGATCAAAATATCTAGACCGCCAAACTTGTCAACAGTCGCACTGATCACGTTTACGATGTCTTCTTCTTGGGATACATCGCCCTGAACTAATAGGGACTGCACGCCGCATTCTTCTGCCTGTCCACAGGCTTTTTGCATTGCCTGCTCTTCGGTATCTTCTGCGCCTTCAGGATTTTTACGGTAGTTGATCGCAATGTTGCAGCCTTCTTGCGCCAAACGAACGGCGATCGCCTGTCCAATTCCCGAACTTGCGCCCGTAATCAGTGCGGTTTTTCCCTTTAATCCTTTCATCGTTTTCTCAGAAGCTTGCAATATGCCAGAACGCTTCCCAGTTTCACCCACAGCTCTGCTTTCGCTCCACCTCTCCAAAGGAAGAAATCGGCGATCGGCTTTTTAACCCGCAGCTTTTAATCGATCGAGATTCCGTTAGAAGAATGGGTGGCATCACTTTGGGCAAAGGACTTCGAGTCCTTCGAGTCCACTAAGTGGCGATGCGGCAAATCCGAGGGCTGATCCTGAAGCCTGATGGTATAAATCTCGGTCAGCATCGGAATTCCGGCTGCCTGCAAGGCTTCTTTAATCGCGATCGCGGCTCGTGAGGTGCTTTCTAAAAACAACTGACGACGGGAACTGACCCAGATTCGCACCTGAAGCTTCACGGCGTTGGCTCCCAGCTCCCAAACTAGAACTTCGGGCAATGGGTCTGCCTCGACGCCTTCGGTGTGCCGCAGCACGTCTTCAATAATTCGCTGAGCAGTTTGAATGTCGGCTTCATAGTCAATGCCGATCGTGATCTCGCTACGGCGAATTTTGACCATCGTGTTATTCACAATGCTGGCGTTAAAAACTTCCTGGTTGGGAATATAAACTGTGCGTCCGTCGTAGGTTTTGATTCGGGTTGCCCGGAGCTGGATCTGGGTAACGGTTCCTTCGTATTCTTTAATCACAATCTGATCACCCAGCCGAAACGGACGCGATGCCAGCAAGATAATTCCCGAAAAATAGTTGCTCAACACATCCCGCAAGCTAAAGCCAATTGCCACACTCGTGAGTCCCAGCGTGCCAAACAGGGCCGCAAAATCCAGTCCTAAAACGCCCAGTGCCACGATCGTCCCCAGCACCCAGACGGCTCCGTATCCCAGACGGCTCACCAGCACTTTTGAGTTGTGATCAATCTCCCAACGTCCTGCCCCTGCCAGCACGACTCGCCGCATACTCGCTGCAAACGCCCAAGTGAGTGCTATTACCAGCAACGCACCAATCAGAGCAGGCAACTGATCGATCGCATCTCGCAAAAACTGCCGCATCGTGGAATATAACCGTTGTCCCACGTCGATCGCTAAAGGCGGCTGATCAAATGCTTCGGTCAACTCGTCTGCCCACTGCTGTGCCAAGATTTCGACAGGCAGATTAAAGTCCTGAGCATCCTGCTGGGTGATGGTCATCAAAACGCGATTGTTAACTTGCAGCGTGGCAACCGATCGGGTGGAATTTACCCGCACCCTGACCGAGCGCTCTATTTCGGACTGTGCCAAAATGCTGCCAATGCGGCGGTTAATGATTCGTGCCCGCTCTGCCGCGGTTAAATTCGTCAGTCCGCCAATCTGAAAAATGGGCTGTCCTCGCACCACCACATCAGCAAAGAATAGCCCTTCGGATGAAGCTTCCGGCACGGGCGTTGAAGCGGCTGGCGAACTCGCTGGAGCAGTCTGTGCCCATCCGGGCAGACCACTCAAAACTGCAAATGCCGTAATCAGGGCGATCGCCCAAAACCGTTGAAATTTAATCAGCCGTGGCATGGCGAGTATCGCAAACATCACATCGACGGCACGATCGATACAAAACGGCTACAAGCAAGCAAAGACCTGCTTCAGTCAGATAAACCGTCAGATCAACCATGCCGTCGCGTGCCATGCTGGCAGATTCATTCAGGGCTTGTCACCTGCCGCAGGGTATGCATGAATTAAATGGCACTGCCCCGCAGATTCTTTAACGGAAGTTGTAGCCAATTCCCAAAATCACGCCCACTTCCACATCATCAGGAAAGCTGACGTTGGCACTTGCGTTTGCGGTGAACTCGTTGGTAATTGGCACATCCACACCTACCGTCACTAGGGGCTGAATTTCGCTATCGTCGTCTGCGCCAATTGCAATACCGCCCCCAATAAACGGAGCCAGCCCGATGCGTTCGTCATCTACCGTGGTCGAAACGGCGATCGGAAAATCAACCGTTGCTGGAAAGAGGAACGTGACACCATCCCCCACCAAAGCAGCCGGACGAAGCGAAATATTTTCCGTAATGCCCACTTTGCTCAAAATGGCAAAATTGCCTGTGCCCAGTCCGCTATCGCCGCCGAAGCCAATATTGCCGCCAATGCCAATGTAGCTTGAACCCGATCGCGTGGCTCGACCCGGATCGACTTCTTGAGCAGTAATGATCGAATTGGAGCCTTGTGCATCAATATTCGCATTAATCTCGGTATTAATACCAGATTGGTCGTCCTGCGGAGTAATCATTTGAGCTGTCTCAGTTCCGCGCTGCGTTTCCCCCTGCAAACTGTCTGCTGAAACTTCGGCGGAATCAAGCGGAGGAACTGCTTCTGCGTTGATTACAGGAGTCGGTTCGCTATGAAGCGGTTCTTCTTGAACGGTTAACGAATTGGCTGCGTCAGGTTGCGCGTTTAGTGGGGCATCCGATCGGATGCCCGCAGTGTCAGGAGTTTGATTCGCTTGTGGCATTGCCTGAAAAGTTTCGGCTTGAGCCGATCGACTGCCCATCGCCACCAAAATTCCTGCCAGGCTAGAGATAAAAAATAGTTGCTTAAAACGTAAGGTATTCATTCCACTCACCCACAATAATTTTCAAAGCCATACTTTCAGGGTAAACACCCAAACCCAACTCGGAGGACGATAAACGCGACCAATCAGGCAATTTTGGCGAAAATATATCTAAAGTCAGACTGGTAACAGTTCAACCCTGGCAATACGCTGAACAATACGCTGAGGGATACCCTGGGCAGTGGGCTGGACAGAAGCCAGGGTCAACGACGCACAGTGCCTAAACCGCAGAGAGCTGATACACTTCCTCCGCCACTCGCTTAAGGCGGCGAAGCTGTGCCTGCATATCTTGCTTTGTCCAGTCATAGGCAAACTGATTAAAGCCGTAGCGAACGATCGCATTCGGGATCGAAAACTCAAAGCGATTAATTAATCGTGTGCCCCGCTCATTAGGCTGGCATTCCCAGCGATCGCGCCCTTTGAAAAAGCCTTGAAACTCCCACACAATCAGCCCCGGCTCCCGCTTGCCCACTGTAACTCTCAGCTTGGGCTTCAACAGAGGAACCTGAATCACAAAGCGGCTGCGGCTACCTAACTCGGTACTCCACTCGCTAATCGGCTCACAGCGCAAAGCAGGATTGAGCCATCGGTGCATTAGCTCTAAGTCCGTCAGGCATTGCTCGACAGCGGTTGCGCTAGCCTTGATTTGAATCGATTGCTCAAAGACTTGCAGCGGCATTCTGGCAGGAGTCGGGGAGAGTTACTAAGGAGAGTTCCCAAAGATCACTGTAATACATTAGATAATCTAACGTCTGATGGGCTAGCGTCTGGCAGTTTACTGGAGACGGAATAAAGTAAACCTTCAACTTAGAGGCATAGGCAACTTAGAGGCATAGGCAACTTAGAGGTACAGGCGACTTAAAGGTACAGGATTGCCCAAAATCGAGGAGCACGCAATCCGACAAACAGCATGACTGTTTAATTATTTTCCAGAATACGACTTCTGAAATACAACATGAAATTATGACGGCGCAGGCCTCGGATAACTTCGCCGCAGGCTATTAATTGAACTTACTGAACTTAACGAATCTACATCAGTATTAAGGCAATTCTCCATCGCAATTCTATTTTTTGATCTGCCAGTTCCGATCGCCCGCCATTACCGTTTTGTCTAAATCCCGCTCGTTATTTCTTCATAAAGAGAGAGGCGACTCTAAGGCTTCCGACATAATCTTATCGGTATTTAGTGTGACTGCAAAATTTTAGCGAGCAGATAAACCCGCACTGTTGATCGAGGCGATCAATTGGCGATCGACTCCTGAAAACCGTTCCGTTGTTTTACAGTTTCTCCTGATTTTTTCCTAGGAAAACGAATACGCTTGTTTTTCAGTCCTTAGTGATGTTTCTGGTATCAAAACCCTATGAGTGAGATTTGGTGCGTCGCGTCCCTTCATTTGCCTGAGCCGCTGGGCTGGCTTCCCTGGCTTGCCCAAGCCAATCCGCTTACAGAAAGTACAGCGGTAGCAACCAACTGGCTTCAGGGAATTACAGCCTATCTGCCTCGTTTGATTGCGGCGATCGCCGTTTTGATCATTGGCTGGCTGATCGCGCTGCTGGTCGCTTCGGTTGTTCGAGGCATTTTGAGTAAAACGAATCTAGACGATCGCATTGCCCACGCCATTACTGGACACCCAACGACGCAGGGCGATTCACTGCGGGTGGAGCGATGGATCTCAGCCGGGGTATTCTGGCTGATCATGTTGTTTGCGATCGTGGCATTCCTGAACGCGCTTCAGCTTCCGGCAGTCTCCGCGCCGCTGACTAGTCTGCTGAACCAAATTTTTGCCTATTTGCCGCGCCTGGGTGGAGCGGTTGTGCTTTTGCT
Organism: Leptolyngbya sp. FACHB-711; assembly: GCF_014695615.1. Taxonomy (NCBI): domain Bacteria; kingdom Bacillati; phylum Cyanobacteriota; class Cyanophyceae; order Leptolyngbyales; family Leptolyngbyaceae; genus Leptolyngbya; species Leptolyngbya sp. FACHB-711. The sequence goes on along the minus strand of NZ_JACJOR010000134.1, from coordinate 611 downwards.
GGTGGCGTGGTTGTTGGCAACGATCACCAAGCTGGTTGTTACCCGTGGATTATCGCGGTTTAATCTAGACGATCGGCTAGCGGCGCAAACAGGCGGAACTGATGCAGGCAGCCCGTTTTTGCTGAACGAAACCCTCGGCAACGCGCTGTACTGGTTTGTGCTGCTGTTTTTCCTGCCCCTGGTTCTGGATGTTTTAAATCTTCAGGGTCCGCTTCAGCCTGTGCAGAATTTGCTCGATCAGATTCTCTCTGCGCTGCCCAGAATTTTGACAGCGATATTGATTGCGGCGGTCGGCTGGCTGATTGCGCGAGTTGTGCGCGGCATTGTCACGAACCTGCTTAGCGCAGTGGGAACCAACCAGATCGGCGCAAGAATCGGCTTGACCCAGGCAGCGGGCGGGCTATCCCTGGCGGCATTGATCGGCACGATCGTGTATGTGCTGATTTTGATCCCGACGGCGATCGCTGCCCTCAATGCGCTGCAAATCGAAGCTATTTCTGCCCCGGCAGTGCAAATGCTCGAGCAAATCCTGACTGCTCTGCCGCTGATTTTCACGGCGGGTCTGATTCTGGCAATCTTCTATGTGATTGGGCGATTTGTGGCAGATCTGG
>NZ_JACJOR010000133.1:0-11448 GCF_014695615.1 Leptolyngbya sp. FACHB-711 | reverse complement strand
TCTAGCTTTAGCGGTCTAGCTTTAGCAGTCCAAAATTTACGACCTAGATTAGGATGAACGATTCACTTTCTGTATCTATTGTTACGGTTTCAGATTCTCCTGTCAACAAAAACTCGATCGGTTGTCACGAATCTTTAGTATCGGGTTGCCCCCCCTAATTCAAACTCCGATCGCACCTGCCACCGCTGCCCCTCATGAATCAGCAAAATTAGGCGATTGCTTACAAACTCAAATTCAACCGATCGCGCCTGAAGCTCTGCCCAAGCAGCCTTGAAGATCAGCTTGTTGATATTCCGTGAAGCCACCGTGAGATGGGGCGAAAAGCCGCGCTGTTTGTTCTTCGGGTCACGAATGCCAATCTGCTCTAAATCCTGTATAAGGACAGCCTGAAGGGCTAGGAGTTCCGGGGTTTTTAACACGTTCAGGTACAGCACCCTCGGCGCAAATGCTCCAAAGCCAGAGATGGTCACCGGGACGGGCGAGCGGGTTTGGGCAAACTGCCGCAAGCGATTCTCTAACTCAAAAACCTGCTCGAATTCCCACAGAAAAGGTGGCTGAAGCGTGACGTGGGGCGGAGCCTTGGCAGTGCGAGTCTGAAAGCGCTCGGTCAGCTCCTGAATAGTGCGATCGGCGTAATCCTGGACTGCTTGAGGGGGAATGAGGGCGATGAAGAAGCGGGTAGACATTGGTGCGTCTCTCAAATTTTGAGTACACTATGATAGCCCTACAGTTAATTGCCCACACTGTAAAATCAAGCAACCTTACTCTACACCTAGCGTATCAGTCATGAAACTCACTCTGTTGCCTGCACTCGCCGTTCTGACCGTTACTGGCTGGGGATCGGCTGCACTCGCTGAAAACTTGGAGCACGTTCAGCAGTTGATTGAGACCAAGCAGTGTTCGCAGTGTGAGCTAAGCCAGGCGGGATTAGTTTATGCCAGTCTCTCAGGGGCAAATTTGCAAAATGCGAATCTGGTGCAGGCAAACCTGAGCCGATCGAATTTGAGTGGGGCAAACCTGCAGGGGGCAAATCTGGCGGGGGCGGCACTGGTGAACGCAAACTTAAGCGGAGCCGATTTGAGCGGGGCTGACTTGAGAAATGCAGATTTGCGGGGGGCAATTTTGAACGGGGCAATGATTCAGGGGGCAAACCTGGACGGGGCAAATGTGCTGCAAGCGGTAGGACTTCCGGCGATGATCGCCACCCCTGAAAATCTTTATCGCTTTGGGCTGGCAGAGGCGCAGCGCGGCAACTTTCGAGGTGCAATCAGTAATTACGATCAGGCTTTAACGCGGAACCCTACCTTTGCTCATGCTTACCTGGCGCGGGCAATGGCACGGATGCGCTTGAGTGATGATGCGGGGGCGATCGGTGATGCTCAAAGTGCCCAAGAACTTTACACCACCCAGGGCGACAGCCAGGGACAGGAGCTTTCAGCTCAATTTATTACCAGCGTTCAGGCGTATCAGGAAGCAGAGCAGCAACGGCTTAAGGCGGCAAACGGTCAGGGCGGCGGCGGGGGCGGCAATTTCTTCAGCTTCCTGGGATCAGTGGCAGGACTGGCACTGCAAATTTTTCTGCAAGGTAGCATGGGTGGCTTGGGGCTGTAGAGCTAGCTAGACGCGCTGGTATAAAACCGCAGCGCAAACCGCCAGAAAGAACGGGCAAACAGCAAAAGCACGATCGCCAAAATCCCCGCGCCAGCGATCCACAAAACCTGCGCCCGGCTCAGCAGCACTTCAGCCGGAATCGTGGTCAGGAACGCAACCGGAACCACAAAGGTAAAAAAGACGCGGTACGCCACTGGATAAGCCGCCATCGGATATCGTCCGGCTTCTAGCAGCCCCCGCAGCACTTCGGTGACGTTGTAGATTTTGACAAACCAGATGCTCGTCGCGCCCAAAATAAACCACAGGCTATAGAGAATCAGCAGCCCAAACAGAATCGGAATCACACTGGCAACATAGGCGATCGGCGGCAGATTTAGCCTTGTTCCCGCATAGCCAATCAGAATCAGCCCAAAGATCAAATCAGGCAAACCCCAGGGCGAAATCCTCCGCAGCGACAGCCAAAACTGAGAGCTGATCGGTTTCAGCAGCACAAAATCGAGCGTGCCTTTTTGCACCTGATCCACAATTTGATTCAGGTTCGGAGCCAGCAGCGTTGCGGAAAATCCTTGAAGAATGGTAAACACGCCCAGCACCAGCAGTGCCTCTTCCCAGCTCCATCCCTGAAACTGATAGCCCGTCTGATAAAACAGCGACAGACTGAACAAACTACCTGCCAGACTGCCAAAACTAGTAAGGGCAGCAATCAAAAAATTAACCCGATACTCTAGCTCGGCTTCCAAAGCGGTTGACCAGAAAAGTTTGAGGACGCGCCAGTATTGCTTTAGGGGATTTGGCGATCGATTCGATTGCTTTTGAGTCGCACGGGCTTGAGTCATAAGGAAATGAAAAAATGTTAGGGCGGTTTGGTCGCCGATTAATTGGGGGTGAATTCAGTGTGAGATTTCCTCCTATTATCAATCTGTGACCCGGCAACCTGATCTACCGCTCTGCACAGCTTCCGTAAATTTGCTGCCTTCAGGTGCAATCGATCGCTGTCATTATGGAGCAATGCCCAAGGCGTTAGCCAGTCTTACCCCATCGTAAAACCCCATGCGAGAACGGATTGAACAGCTCGTTCAGAATTTAGGACAAACGATCGTCGGCAAAGAAGAGGCAATTCGGCTAGTGCTGGTGGCTCTGTTGTCGGGTGGACATGCGCTGCTGGAAGATGTGCCCGGAGTGGGAAAAACCCTGCTGGCAAAGTCTCTGGCGCGATCAATTGAGGGACAGTTTCAGCGAATTCAGTGCACGCCGGATCTGCTGCCTGCCGACGTGACGGGGACGAATATCTGGAATCCGCGATCGGGCGAGTTTGAGTTTTTGCCTGGACCTGTGTTTGCCAATGTGCTGCTGACAGATGAAATTAACCGGGCAACGCCTCGCACCCAGTCCGCCCTGCTGGAAGTCATGGAAGAACATCAAGTGACGATCGACGGCAAATCGCGTCTGGTTCCCCATCCATTTTTTGTGATTGCGACTCAGAATCCGGTGGAATATCAGGGCACGTTTCCCCTGCCCGAAGCGCAGATGGATCGATTTGCGCTGTCCTTTAGTCTGGGCTACCCAACCGAAGCAGAAGAACTGCAAATGCTTCAGCGACTCGGACAAAAACCCGAAGCCCTACATCCCTGTATTTCTCTGGCAGAAGTGCAGTCGCTTCAACAGCTTTGTGCCCAGGTGCGAGTCGAAACGCCGCTTCAGCAATACATTCTCGATCTGGTGCGCGCCACCCGTGAAGATGAGGAAGTCTTACTCGGCGTGAGCCCTAGAGGCACAGTTGCACTGCATCGGGCAGTCCAGGCACTGGCGTTTCTGGAAGGCAGAGAATTCGCGATTCCCGACGATGTAAAATTCCTCGCGCCCTATGTCCTTTCCCACCGCATGATTCCGGCTGCCGGACGCAAATCGCGGATCATTGTCGATCGTCTGCTGCGATCGGTTGCAGTGCCATAACAAGCAACTGCTTATCCTTCGAGACTGGTCATTGATCGAAACAAAATGTTATGAAGTTTGTAGAGTTGATCTGCTGATAATCCTAAGGACTTCATGCGCTGGAAACGATTGCTGCGCTACTTTTATCTGCGTTTTTTGCGACTGCGTGGCACACCGCCCGAAATTGCCCGCGGATTTGCTTTTGGTGTGTTTTGGGGAATGTTTCCGCTGCCGGGGCTGCAAATGGCGATCGCAATTCTCACCGCAGCAGTTTTTCACAGCAGTAAAATTGCTGCCGCTGCCGGAACCTGGCTCAGCAACCCGATTACCACGCTTCCCTTTACTGCGCTGAATTTTCATGTCGGGCAAACCTTGCTGGGGCAGAAGTGGAGTGATTTACCAATCGATAGTTTGCGATCGATCGAGGGGTTTCTGGCATTGGGAGGGGATATCCTAGTTGCCTACTTGCTGGGCTGTGCGGTGGTCGGTTTCTTTGGCGGTTTGCTCAGCTATGGTGTTGCTTTGCCTGTCGTCCGTCGGATGCAAAAACAGGTGGCAGAACGGCGGCATCAACGACGCATGCGTAAGTATCGGGCAAGATAAACACCGCACGATCGAAAGCGTGAAGCCCAAACTTCAAGCCCAAACTCCAAGTCCAAACTTCAAGCCCAAACTTGTATGAACGACTCTTGCCTTGGGCAAAATAAAGTGGTCTGATTTTCAGAGACCAAACCTACTGCATCTACGGGGACTAGGCGACTGCTGCATCGAATGAAGTGGAAGGAGTTATCGAACGGTCGCCTGGTGCTGTGGGTGACGGCGATTTTGAGCGTCCTGGCTTACGGAGTTTTCTTTGTCCGAATGCTGCTGGCTCCGTTGTTTCCGGTGGGCGCGGGCTTGCTGACCGATCCGTTTCTTCAGCTCCCAACCGCAAACTCGGTGCGAGTGGTCTGGTTCACCGAATTTGCCGGGCGCGAGAGCTTTGTGCAATATGGCAGCAATCTTGACCAGACGACGATCGCCCAAACCACTCAGCTTTCTCGGATGCGGGAAGACCAGCGATCGCGAGTGGACAATCAGGAAGAAGACGGGCAGGTTTACACTCAGCCGACCGATCGCCCCATCTGGCGACACGAAGCTGAGGTGCAGGGACTCACTCCCAGCCAGCGCATTCCTTATCGAGTGGGCAGCATGCGCGATAACGGACGGATGGAATGGAGCGGTCGCTATACTCTGGCAGCCGTTTCCGCCCCCGGACAGCCGCTCAAGATTCTGCTGACTTCTGATCATCAGCTCATGCCCATGACCCCGGCAAACCTCCAAAAGGTGACTGAAACGATCGAACCGATCGATGCCGTGTTTCTAGCGGGCGATCTGGTGAATATTCCCGATCGCGCTTCGGAATGGTTTGACGACAATCGGGGCGGCGCGTTTTTCCCCAGTTTGCAGGGACGAGCAAATCGGCTGTTAGAGCAAAACGGGGTTGGGACTCGCTATCGCGGCGGCAAGATTTTGCAGTCGGCTCCGCTGTTTCCGGCGTTGGGCAACCACGAGGTGATGGGACGCTTTTCAACCGAACTGCCATTAAATGAGCAGTACAACGATCCCGTGCCGATCGAGAATGCAGTCGCACTCTACGCCAAAATTGCCGCTCAGATTAACCCTGGAAATGATCCGGCAATCGCCCAAACCTGGATCAAGAATCATTCCTTTAACAGCGACACCTACGAAGAAATCTTTTCCCTGCCGAATACCAGTCCGGGTGGCGAAAAATACTATGCGATCACGCTGGGCGATGTGCGGCTAATTTCCCTCGATGCCTGCAATACCTGGCGTGTCCCCAGCTTGGAGCCCAATGCACGCGGACGCTACCGCGAACGAGATGTCGATCTCTCGGATGCCAACAAATGGGGCTACGGACAGCACATCTTTGAGCCGATCGCCCCCGGTAGTCCGCAATATAGCTGGCTGGAAGCAGAGCTAAACCGCCCCGAATTCCAGCAGGCGAAATACAAAATCGTCATGTTTCACCATCCGCCCCATTCGCTGGGGGATAACGTGGTTCCGCCCTACACGAACCCGACGCAGATTATCGATCGCTTCCCGGACGGGCAAATTAAATCCGTGCGCTACGAATACCCGATCGGTCGCGACTATCTGCTGCGAGATCTGATGCCGCTCCTGGAAAAGGCAGGCGTACAGCTTGTGTTCTATGGACATTCGCACCTGTGGAATCGGTTTGACAGTCCGGGCGGAATGCACTTCCTGGAAAGCTCGAACGTGGGCAACACCTACGGAGCCTTTCTGGGTGAAACTCGTCGCTCAATTCCGATCGGTTTTCAGCCCAACTACGTGCCTAGCGGAGATCCGGGTGGACTGACGGCGATCGTACCTTCGATTAGTGCTCTGCTCGATGAAAATGGCAAACCCCAGCCCTACATTGCCAGCAACGAGATCACCGTCTTCAGCATTCTAGACACCGCGACCGGGCTTGTCAGCAGCTACCGATTTGATGCCCGCCAGCCCGAGGGGGACGTGGTGCGCTTTGATGAGTTTCAGATTGTTCGGTAGCACTCAGGTGCAGAGAAAAGCCATTCCCCAGAAAACCTAGGAGAATGGCTACCGATGAAAGGAGTTAATCGTATCCGCACCCAAACTTAAACGCTTGCTAGCCACCCATCCCGGGGATCAAGCCTGCTGTCAGCCGCTTCAGGGCACGGCTTGCGACGTCGCTATAGCGCAATTGACCACAGAGAATTTGTCCCATACGCTCGGTTGCAGTCGGACGTTTCACACCGATTTTGTAGCCGAAGCTAGGAATCCGGTAAAATACGCCTGCCAACCGCTGTGCCCAAACCATATCTGCGCCCCATTCCTGGTTCATCACTTGGGAATAGCCAGCGAGCGCGTTTGCATTACCGCCGATCGCCTGATCGATCGCTTCGGCTGCCTTGACCCCGCTAAAAATCGAGGGACGAATACCTTCTGCCGTAAAGGGATCAACCACACAGGCAGCTTCTCCTGCCAGGACGGCATTTTGGGTATGTAGCTTTTGTTCGCCGTCCCACAGGCACAGAGGATGCCCGTACTGCTTGCAGGTTTGCAGGTCGATACCAAACAGCGTCGCGTATTCGGTCAGAATGCTCTTAAAGTCCTGCGGCTCACCGCCTCGGAAGGTCCCCACACCGATCGAATAGCCCTCTGCCTTGGGAAAATTCCAGATGTAGCCGTTTTTGACCATGCCAAACTCAAAGTGAGCGGTATCTGAATTTGCAACGGTAGCTTTTGCTTCGGCTTCTAAGGCTCCAGCGAGGCGACGCTTGCGATCTTTAAAGCCCAGCCATTTTGCTGTTTGCCCCTTTGCACCGTCGGCAGCAATTAAATAGCGTCCTTCAACTGGACCCTGCGCTGTGTTCACCTGCCAGCGATCGCTCTTAAACTCGATGCCTTTGACTTCGGTATTGTCTCGCAGTTCTGCGCCTTGCTTTTGCGCCTGTTGAATCAGAAAATGGTCAAATACATCGCGCCGCACCATCCAGATCGGCTCCAGGCTTTCGAGCTTGGCAGTCACCGGATCGTCCATTTTCCAGGTATAGCGGATGGTGTCTACCTTGAGGGAAATGGCAGGCGAAAAGTCAAAGTCAAACCATTCGGCAATTTGGGGGGAAACGCCACCTCCACACGGCTTATAGCGCGGCAGCGACTCTTTTTCTAAAACCAGAACCGATCGCCCTCGCTTTGCCAGATGGTAGGCAGCCGATCCGCCTGCGGGTCCTGCGCCGACGATGATGCAGTCATACATAAAGCTTCAATCTCACTTCTAGATACGCCAATTTGCTGTGGAACTAGAAAGGGATTCCCCCTTAACGAATAACACTCAAACCAGTGTCCCTGCTGAAGTCACTCACGGTCAATCCGCAACCGACAACCCCCATCACTCCAGAGCAATCGACAAGCTTCAGCACAGGCTGAATTCAGAGGACGTTTGAGCCGTATTCTTTGTTCTACACTGTCCCTTAAATTGCCCCAATCTTGGAAGACTTTAGAACCCCAGAGCTAGGGCAAGTTCTTCAGAATTGAGAGGATAGGGCAGGTCACAAGCATTTATTTTCATAACATCCTGCTAGGCTTCTCCTCAGTGTAAATTCCACCTCTCTGTTTTGCTGTGTTTTTCTAGGTAAGATCGCTGGGATTTCTTTAAAGCTTACTTAAACTGCAAAGAGCAAATCCGGCGGGATTACTTCGAGTTCCTGGGTTGCAGCCTCGACCCATTCCTGCATCAAAGGAAGCGTCCAGATTGCGTCTGCGTAGGTTTGCGCCTCTGAGTCCAGCTTGACGTTATAGGTGACAAATCGAGACACGACGGGAGCGTACATGGCATCGGCAATCGTGAAATTTCCAAACAAAAACGAACCCTGCTGCCTATACTGCTGCCGACAGTCTCGCCAGATCTGGCTGATGCGATCGATATCTTTCTGAACACTGGGTGTCACGCGATCGGTTGAATAACGCGATCGACAGTCCATTGGGAGATTCCGGCGCAAATCGAAAAATCCTGCGTGCATTTCTGCACTGACTGACCGGACGACTGCCCGAACTGCCGAATCCGCAGGCAACAAGCCAGAAGCAGGGGCAAGCTCAGCAATGTACTCGCCAATCGCGATCGATTCCCACACCCTCAAATCATCGTGCAGAAGAACGGGAACTCTGGCTGAGGGGGAATATTGGGAGATGCGATCGTAGAATTCTGGCGTATCGAGCGGCAGCCGAATTTCGGTAAACGGTAAGCCCGAATATTTCAGCGTCAGCCAGGCTCGCAGCGACCAGGACGAGTAATTTTTGTTGCCAATGATAAGAGTCAGCATGAGGAGTTGATTGTTTGAGGGTCGTTCGGGTTTAGCTCGTGCTGTTACTTGTTCGATTGCTTAGGAGCTGCGCTGCTGTCGGGATTACTCGAATTGACCATTCTATAAAAACCGTAGCATTACCCTCCCTTGCCTTAACAAATTTGTTTAGACTGACTCTGTGTCTTTCACCAGTTTCTAAGTTCGCCAGAAGACAAAATAGAGCTACAAAACAAAGATAATGGACAACGATAGGCTGCCAGAAAAGCTGCGGAGAAGTTTGGAAAAAGAGCTTTCGCCAAATGAGCAGATTCAATGGATTGAGCAGCCTATTGCTCGTTTTTTTACTCGTTCCGTCCTGGGTGTTTGTTTAGTTCTATTCGTTTCCTTACTATTTTTTTCTTTTACCAGCTTTAGCACCTATCAACAAGCGAGAGGCATGGGAAGATCTCTGCTTGAATTTGTAGGTGTTCCAGGTGCTCTAGTTTTTCTCATGGGAACTGTTATTCCGCTATTTCTTATCTTTTTTATTCCCTTCCTGAATTGGCTCACAGCACGTCAGTCTGTTTACGTCATAACCTATGAACGAGCCTTTATTCTTACAGCGGGACGGTCGACAACAGTAACATCTTTTATGCCTTCTGAGCTAAGGGTTGTCTCTCGTCGAGAAGATCGCGATGGCAGTGGTGACATTATTCTTTACGTCCACAGATCAAAAGATTATGACGGCGATATCCAGACTCAAGAGATAGGGTTCAAGCAAGTTCGTAATGCAAAAGCCTTTGAAAGGATGTTGCGCCAAATTGACTTAGGATAACCGATCGCCCTTTATTGGGTGCTTTCAATCTAAAGCGCGATCGACCGCAATACCCAGCCAATCACAATTCCCAGTCCGCCAAACCGCACCGCCTGCCAGAATACTTCTTTTAAACCGCTCCAGGAAAAAAGCTGACTTTCCAAGGCGACTTCCAGTGCTTCGAGCTGCTGCTGGATCTGTTTGAGTTCAGCTTTCAGTTCTGGGGTTTTATCACGGCGTAGATTACCGCGTACATCATCCAGGCGGTTCTTCAGCTCGATCTGTCGCTGCTGGTCTGCCTGCACCTGGGCGTAGCGAGCTTTGAGGCGCAGTAAATCAGCTTCGGCTTGGCGTAAGCCTTGTTCCAGGTCGATCGCTTCATCGGGGGCAGGAGCCATTTGGGGAAGGAAAAAAAGTGAGGAACAGGAGAAGACAATAAAGAATTTTGGGAAGGAACCAGATGCTCGAACCTGCATAGTACATTAGGAGAAAGAATCCGTCTTCCTAACCCGATCCTAATATGCCCCAATCTCCCATGTCTCAATCTATGCCCGAACCACTGGCATCCGAAGGCTCTGCGCTAACGGCATCTGCCCCTGCGCCCAAAGCCGCCCTCGCCGAACTCAGTACCCTGGAACTGGTACAGGCACTTGCAGAACGGCTCTCGATCGCCCCGCAGGATTGGCATCGGCTCAAGGCAAACCGCAACGCACGGGCAAGCGAACAGGCTGCGATCGCGCTGGTTTATCTGCTGCGAAACAACCCACAAGAGGCACTGCCCCGACTTCAGCAGGCAAGCGGCTGGCTCGATCGATCCGTTTCTGCACCGCCCTGCCCAACTCACGGACATTGACTGATTACAGCGGAAAAGCCATAACTGAAGAAATGACAGCAGAAATGGCAGCAGTCGAAATTGAGGAATTGCGATGGTTGGACGATGGCTTGACATCTACCCTGACGGGCGCGTGTTTGAGATGGAAGGCGGTAAGCCGCTGCGCGTGTTTCAAACCAACGGCGAGGTCAAAAAGCTGCTGAATGCTCTTCAGCAAACCAATGCCGGACGCTATGCCATTGCTCCACCCGCAAAAGTGCCGCCGACGATCGAAACCGAACGCCGCGTGATTCGCATTACCCGCACGAACCGCACCAATCCCAGTGGTTTGGTGTTGCTGAACGTCGCGCTGATTCAAGGAAATCGGGCGATCGATCAAATTCCAGCAATATCGGGTCAACCGAGAGAGCAGAACTTTCGCACCGTCAATCAAAGCCGCGCCGGCTCGATGGAACCTCTACCCGAAGGCTACTGGCTGGTGGGCAATGTGGAATGGGCAAGCGGGGTGCGCGACGATTACTCTAAAAGCTGGGCGGATGATGCAAACGGTTTAGGTCCAGTCTGGGTGGGAATGCGCTGCAACTCTCCGACTGAGCGAACGGCGATCGGCTTTCATTTGGATAACAATGCGGCAGCTTCTCCTGGTACAAATGGCTGTGTGGGAATTTCATCGCTGGCTGATCTGAAAAAGTTTGTCGGCTGGTTTAACGATCCGCGCTATGCGCCCAGGGTTGCGATCGTCAATTGGGGATTGGGAACGGTGGAGACACTCAAAAGTTAAATCAGGGTGAAATGAAACGCGAACTACGGACGATACAACCATGCGCCTGATCATCTGCGATTCCGCGGATGGCGTCGCGAATTGGGCAGCGAATTATGTGAAACATCGCATCAAAACCTTTGCACCCACGATCGATCGCCCCTTTGTGCTGGGATTGCCGACGGGCAGCACACCGCTCAAAATGTATCGCTGCTTAGTTGAATTTTATCAGCAGGGCGAATTGAGCTTTAGAAACGTGGTGACATTCAATATGGATGAATATGTCGGGCTTCCCGAAGATCATCCGCAAAGCTATCACGCCTATATGCACCAAAATTTTCTTGATCACATTGATATTCCACGAGAACAGATTCATATCCTGAATGGAAATGCGATTGATGTTGATCAAGAATGCGATCGCTATGAAGCGAAAATCAAAGCATTGGGCGGCGTTGAATTATTTATCGGCGGTGTGGGCGAAGATGGGCATATCGCATTTAATGAGCCAGGTTCGTCATTACAGTCAAGAACGCGAATTAAAACCTTAACCTACAGCACCAAATTAGCAAACGCTCGTTTTTTTAATCAGGATGTCAATCAAGTACCGAAATTTGCGTTAACGGTCGGAGTCGGCACGATTAACGATGCAAAGGAAGTCATGATCCTGGTGCAG